>DATGEL010000014.1 GCA_035310145.1 Dehalococcoidia bacterium | reverse complement strand
GGTGTGATCGATCACGCGATCTGGACCACTTCGATCCTCGAAATTGGCCCACCCCCTGTGGGTATCCGGCTGGGTAGCGGACGCTGCGCCCGCGGCGGTCTCAGGCCACACGCTCCTCCGTGCGCTGGCGTTTGGCCAGCGTCCGCCGGAAGCGGAACGACTCGCTGCCGGTCTCGATGATGTGGGCGCGGTCGGTGATGCGGTCGAGTAACGCCTTGCACAACCGCGCGTTGGGGATCACCGGCGTCCACTCCGAGAAGGGCAGGTTGGTGGTCAGCAAGACCACGGCTTTCTCCGCCCGATCGGCGATCACCTGGAAGAGAAACTCCGCCCCGACCTCGGCCAGTGGCACATACCCGACTTCGTCAATGGCGATCAGGTCGTAGCGCGCCCAGCGGGCCAGCACCCGCCGCAGTTGGAGTTGCTGCTTGGCCTCGACCAGTTCATTCACCAGCGCCGCGGCCGTGGCGAAGCGCACCCGTCGTTTCTGCCGGCAGGCGGCCACGCAGAGCCCGGTGAGCAGGGGCGTCTTGCCGGTGCCCGAGTCGCCCAGGAAGACCACCGGCTCCGCCCGCTCGATGTAGCCCCCGCCGGCCAGCTCCCAGAGCTGCGTAGCGGACACCGCCGGCGCCTGGCTGAAATCAAACTGCTCCAGCGTCTTCAGCCGCGGGAAGCGGGCCTCCTGGAGGCGATGGGCGATCGTGCGCTGTTCCCGTTCCTCCAGCTCTGCCGCCAAGAGCGCCTCCAGATAGCCCAGATACGGCTAGCCGTCACGCAATGCTGCCTGCGCGAGCGGGCCGCACCGATCGGCGATGATCGGCAGCCGCAGCAGCCGGCACTGCTGCTGCACGCTCTGGAGCTGCACCTCATTCGTGACCGTCATCGCGCCACCGCCAGCAGGGTGTCGTAGCCGTCCAGGCGTGGCAGCGGCCGCGCGTACGCCCCGAGCGTGCCCACGTCAAGGGCCGGTGGCGGTGCGTGCTCCAGCTGGGGTTTCGCCAGGAGCTGTTGCACCGCGGCGGCATCACTGACCCCCAGATCGAGCGCTGTCTCGATCGCCCGCCGCCGCGCCGCCTGCCCGTGGCTGCGCCCGAGTTGCAAGAGCTCCACCATCGCCTTCGTCCCCGCCTGCTTCCCTTGCCGGTCCATCAGCGCCTGCCAGAAGCGGTCGTAGCTCGGTGGCCAGTGCCCCAGCACCCGCCACTGCGCCAGCGGCTTGCTCCCCGCAAACGCCCCCGGCTTGTGCGCCAGCACGTCCAGGTAGTGCTCCAGGTTCAGGATCTCCTGATGCCGGCCGTAGCAGCGCTCATGCGTGGCCACACAGCGGCCCTCGTGCCACACGGCGACCGTGGTGGCCGAGAGTTTCACCTGCACAACGGTCCCGGCGGCCACCGGCACGGAAGAGGCAGTGGTGCGCACCTTCACCCGCCCGAGGGTATCGACCGTCGGGAAGCAGACCTCGCTGAGGTCGAAGCCCTCCGCCGCCACCGGCAGCAGCTGCTCACGCGCGATCGCCATCCCGACGCCGATCGCCTGGGCATGCCCCGCGGGGACATGGCTCTCCCCGGCACGACAGCCGGCGAGGAGCTGGGCATTGAGGTCGGCCAGGTCCATCGCCTGCGGCACCACGGCTTGCCATCACGCGAGCTGTCTACGCCAGCGCCGCGACCCCTGCATGCGCCTCAGTTGGCGTGGCCGATCATGAACGCTGAGTAGTTCCAATCTTGATATAGATATACCTTTCACGCTTAAATCGACTTCGATATCATCTCTCTGTCGGACTTTTGTGCAAACGCAGGGAGTGGTGCACGCCATCGCTCTGGAAGGTTCGCATGCGCGATCGACAACTGATCAAAGGGCTCACCTCAGCGGTTCTGGTCCTCGTACTTACAGCACTCATCATCGTAGGCGCGCTGCTCTATGCACTGCGGGCGCAGCGCCAGCTCGGTGCCGAGCAACCGGCGCCATCGGCCAGCACTCCGCGAGAAGGTGCTAGTGCCTCATTCAATCCGCCGCCTGTCGTTGCGGCTGCCCTTCGGAATGCGACTGTGCACTGGACGGCAACATCATATTCCTCTCAGGTCGGCGCACGCGATCCATTCAACGGCAAGCTTGTCGCGAGCGATGATTGGGCTCAGACCGATGCGAACGGCGCGGTCGTACAATTCCACGCAATCTACACGGACCTGAACGGCGCGTTCGTACAGGAAGTGCTTCAGGATACCGCCCAAACTACCCGTGTGTTCAGCCCGGCATATACCGCCGTATTCCCGACGCCATCGCCGATCGGCACAAATCTTTGCCAGAGGGGACCAGGCGGCCTGAATGCCGCCAAATCTTCAGGACTGCTCCCTCCGTTCTCGGAGCCTGCCGCACTTTCCCAGCAAGGCTTCCGTTTCACCCAGGCCAGCGCGCCGTCGATACTGCCCGCACCGGCAGCCCCGTCAGGCGTCCTGCCCACTCATGTCTACCCGTCCATGGCCACGGCTCAGCGCTACGAGAGGGATATCCCATTAGCTGCTGGCCAGAAGGAGACGCAGATCGTCGAGATACAGGCTGATACCCGTGTAGTATTGACCGCGGCCACCGTTGCAGACGCGGCAGGCGGCGTCCTCAGTCAAACTCGCCAAGCTTACGGCGCAGTTCAGCTTTTCGTGCCTGGAACTGTGCCTCCTTCGGCCTTCGCGCTTTCCCCCACTGGAGCCGAGATATGCCATGCGTAGACTCACGATAGTGCTTGCGGCCACCGCGATTGCGATGTTCATGCTGGCATTCGCATCGCAATCGCCTCCGCAAACTCGCGGCCAGACCGGTGTGACCTGCGGACAGTCGTACAGCTCGTCCACGCCCGATGGCGGAACCATCACCGGACAGGGATGTATCGGCTTCGGATCCGGCCTCACCTGGTAGGTCTACTCGCTGATTAGCGCGAGTCAATACAACTACGCGATGCAGTCGCAAGCCTACGGGCATGATCAATGTGCGGGCTCGCCTGCGCAGTACGACATGGGCGGAGACGGTCCGTGGCAGTACAGTGTCGATCAGGCCACGGCTGGCTGGTTCCAGGGTCAGTACCAGGGATGCGTGACCGACCACTACTATACGGCTGGTTCATCCAATAGCGAACGGGCGCATCGCCCACAGCCTGCTACCAGCGGCATGCCGCCCCAGCATCCACCCGCTGCAACAGGCGCTCGACCATGCCCACGGCCGTGCCGTAGTCGTAGCTCTGGAAGCGGGCCCGGCGCAGGCGCACCAGATCGTCGTCGAAGAGGCGCTCGTACAGCGCCTGGCGCGAGCCGAACTGCGTGCCGGTCAGATCCCAGGTGATAGTGAACTTGCGCGGATGGCCGGTGACATTCGTGGCACGCTCGCCTTCCGGCCAGACCACACGCCCGCCGCGCAGCACGTCGAGATACTGCGCCTCCCTACGGATGCCCATCGCCACCCCTCCCTCGCGCCTCAGCGGCAGCCGGCGCTCTGGTGATTCGAGCGTAGGGTTCCGCAGGCCGCGAGGAGGGCGAGTGACCAGCGATGATCGCCGCCGTGCCGGCGTAGCGAAGCCTACGGGGAGAACCGCTGCGTAAAGGGGAGAGCTTCCCGGTCTTGTCCCTTGCCGTCGAAGACGACGCGCCGGTATACCGAGCCTGATGCCTGCGACAGATCGGCGGACCACATACTGGCCGCAAACCCCGCGGCCACCGGCGTGGCAAAGGAGGTTCCCGACCAGTAGGCCAGCCCGCGGCTGTTGTGCGCGGGCTGGCCCGGCGGCTCCGGCAGCGGCTCGCGGATATACGGCGCGATCACCGAAAGCGGTGCGGTGCGGCCGGGGTCGGCGCTGTCGCTGCCGTCGTCGACGGGATCAGGCACGGTGTCACCGCCAAACGCACCGACGCCGTCGTTGTCGGTGAAGAAGTCGTCGTCGTTCGAGTAGCGGGACAGCGGCCACGGCCGGGCGGTAGGCAGATGCGATGAGACGGCGAGCGCGCCCTCTAGCGCCGCCGGCAGTCGCGGTCCCATACGCCGGCTATCGCCGAACGAGTCATTGCCGGCGGCGGCGATCAGCAGCGCATCGGGCGAGCGTTTGATCGATAGCACCGCATCGACGATCTGCAGCATCCCGGTAAACTGACGTGACGCCTGACTGATCAGACCGAGCGCCTCCCAGTCGTCCATGCTCTCTTGCAACGAACGGCTCACCGTCTTGAAGGCGGAGCGCAGAATCGCGCGGCGCAGTTCGCTGGGTTTGCCGAAGAAACAGTCGTCGTCGGCAAGCAGCGCCTCCATCAGCCAGATCGGCGGTGCCACGCCCAGGCTCATGTTGAGGACGAGCTTCTTCCCGTTGCAGCGTGCCTCGGCGAGCGCGTCCTGCATGGCCTTTGCGATTACGGCAAGGTCGCCGACGCCGTTGTCGTCCAGCACGCGGTATACCGAGATCTGCGCGTCGGGCGCCATGTCCTGGATGATGCCGGTCACGAACAGCCCGTGGCTCGCCATGTCGTACGGCTTCTCCGCCACGGCATTGTCGTTCAGGTAGTAACAGCGCACGCCGTGCGCCGCGCGCGGATCGATGCGGCTGTAGATGCGCTGGGGAGGAATGGTGAGCAGGCGCCCGACATCTGGATCAACGGTGGCGGCGTTCGCCGCTACGAAGTTCTGGATGCGCACATGCGCTGCGGCAGCGCCGCCAGGCAGGGCGGCTGCATCGCCGTCATAGTAGGGCCAGGTGTCCAGGATCGCGACGAGCACACCCTTGCCGCCGCTCTCCTCCAGCCTCGCCTGCGGCACAAACTCGCGCACAAGCGGCAGCACCGGGTCGATGCTGGGGATACCGGGATGCGGTCGGAAGTGGTGCCGTGTACCGCCGCCGGGCGGCAGCACAACCGGGCGACCGCCCGGGCAGCCGCCTCAGTAATGGGGCATGGCGATCCAATTGGGTGAGACGGCGGACAAGGTGTGCTCGGCGGCATCAAAGCGCGACATCCGGCCTTCCGGCCCGTTGAGCGTGCGGGCAAGATCCCAGACCTCTCTGGTGCGCCGACCCAGGTCGTCTAACTCGGCCTGTCGATCCGGCAGCCGCCGCCGCGCGGGCGCAACCCAGTCAAGCAAATAGACGGGTTGCAAGATGCCGGTGCCGCCCGAACCGTAGATGGGGATCGGCTCGCCCAGGCCCGATGCGGCAATGCCGGCGGCGCGCAACGACTTCAGCAAGGCTTCACGATCGAACTGGTCGATCCCACCGGCCCGCTCAGCGTTGGAGCCGGGTTTCGGCTCATAGTGAAACAGTAGCTCGTCCGGACGGAAGAACGCCGGCCATGAGCCGTAAATCGGCAGATTAGCGTACACCTGCTGCACCGCTACTCCTCCTGCATGCGCTTACGCCGCCTGGTGAGGCTGCGATCGTCACCGATCAGTTGGAATCCCGCCCAGAAGAACGGATGGGATCGCCCGTTTTCGCGCATCCGCGGAGAAAGCAGTTCAAGTTGTGCGCGGCGCAGCGCGGTGGCGAGCCCCGTGCCGCCGGCCAGCTCACGGTAGAAACGGGCCATCAGCTCGGCGGTTCCCGCATCATCGACCCGCCAGAGACTGACCAGCAGATCCGCCGCGCCCGCATACAGAAAGGCGCGCACCAGTCCCGACAGCTCGTCGCCGCCGCCGAGCACCGAGCGGCCCGTGTCGCACGCCGACAAGGTGACGAGCGCCGCACGCAGCTTCAGGTCAAAGACATCCGCCGTGGTCAACGAGCCGTCGCCCAGCTCTATGCCTGAGAACAGCGGGGCGTCGGCCCGAAACTGGCCGTGTGCGGCAATATGGATCACCGCCGCCCGCTGCCCGTCGCGTGCGAGGCGTCCGCGCGTGGCTTCGGCCTCACACCAGACCGGTGCGCCCAGCACCTTGCCGACCGCCGCGGCCTCGGAGAGTGCGTGCGGCAACCGGCCGCCAGCCGAGTGCGCCAGCACCAGCGTGCCCGTGCGTCGCGCTGTGCGTGCGCGACAAATGCTGTAGAGACCCGCGGACGGCGCGCTGCTGAGGGTGAACCGCTCGACGAGGAACCGTTCGCCGTCGTGCAGCGCGGCGAACGGCAGGTAGTGCAGCAGGCCATGCGGCACTACCACCAGCCGCTCCAGGTCCACCAGTTCGTCCAGCCCGCCGAGCAGCAGGGCGTGGAGACGCGAGAGCACGGCCCGAACCTGGGTTTCCAGCGCCGCGATCCCGCTAGGATTTACCCGCTCAGTGGACTCGATGTTGAGACGGAAAGCACGAATCAGACGCTCGACCTGCGCCACTCTGCCGGGCAGGATCTCCCCGCGCACGACACCGCCGACGACGAGGAAACGCAGCAGGTCATCTCCAGCCACGGCGAACTCGAGCAATCCGGCGCCGGCGGGCATCACCGGCGGGGTCTCCTCAACCGCAGAGTCCAGGGGATCGGCGATCCCCTGGGCGGCGCCGGCGATCTGCAGCCGGCGCGTCAGATCCACGATTCGCTGTTCGACCTCGGCGGCCGGAGCCTCGCCGCCCGCGGCCCTCCGCGTCGTCGCGACTTCAGGGAACGGCACGTCCGGCCCAGCACGAAGGGCGGCATAGACCTCGCGGGCGTGCTGCAGCTCACGTGCCAGCCGGCGCACCTCGCCACTGCCACGCAGACGCGGGGCGAAGCCGCCGCGAATCGCGTCCATCAACGCGCGTGATTTCGCCCGCTCAACGTTGGCAAGCGCCTGGCTCGGCTTGCCGGCACGGAGCAGCAGCACGGCAAGCCGTTGATAGGCAAGGCCGCGGCTCAGCGCAAAGCTGTCGCGGAACGCGAAGATCACCCCGCGCTGCTCGCGCTCCAACTGCGCGGCCGCCGCGCGGTAGAGCTGAATCGCCCGCGGCTCGTTTGCTTCGGCCTCGGCAACCTGCCCGCGCAATTCAGCAATCCGGTACAGCAACGGCGCCGCGTCGGCCTTTGCCGCCAGCCGCCGGGCGCGGACGGCCACCCGCTGTGCCTCCGGCCCGCGGCCCAATGCGACGAGGGCGGCGGCCTGGACGACCAGCGCTTCGGCGCGCAGCCGTGAGCTGCCAGTCAGGCGCGCGGCTCGCTCCGCGGCGAGCGCGTCACGCAGGGCGCCGTGCGCGTCGTTCGTCGCGTGCGGCGAGAGCTGCATCGCCGCCTGCTGGGTGAGCAACCAGGCGCGGTGGTGTGCGCCGGCATCCGGGTGGGCGCGCAGGGCGGCGTCGATCGTGGCGAAGGCGTGCTCACGCTCGCCCAACCGTAACAGGGCGACGGCGCGTCGCGCGGCGAGCGCCAGCGCGTCGGCCGCACTGTCGACCTGTTCGACCTCGTGCTCGAGCGATTCGAGCTGGCGCAAGGCATCGGCCGGGCGATTCAGCGCCAGATAACAATCTGCCAGCGAGCCGTGGAAGGCTGCGGGATCGCGCGCCGCGATGCCCGTCTCCTGGGCGAGCTGCAGCGCCGTTTCCAGGGCTCTCAAGGCGCGGGTGTACTGGCCGAGGGCGATGTAGGTGTAGCCGAGATTCGCGGACATGCGAGCGATTCCAGCCTGCTCTCCGCTCGCCTCGAACACCGTCCGGGCGGCCTCGAACTCGACCACTGCTTCGCGATGCCGACCAAGAATGCTGAGCGTCAGGCCGCGGTTCTGCCGCGCCCGCGCCACGCCGAGGCGCCCGGCCTCGCCTGACCGCTGGTACAGGCGGCTCGCCAGGGTAAAGGCCCGCAGCGCCGCGGGATGGTCGCCGGTCTGCGCATGCACGATCCCGACGCTCAGCTCCAGCGATCCGGCGCGGTAGTGCTCGCCGTATGCTCGCAGTACCCGCCGCGCGCCACGCGCCGCGGACATCGCCTCCATCACGCGCCCGAGCCGGGCCGCGCACTCGACCCAGCCAATCCGCGTTCGTGCGGCTTCCACCGGCCGGCTCAGCGCCTGGAAGCTGGTGTACGCGGCATCCAGCGCGTCGAGCGCTTCACCGTTGCGGCCCTGGAACCGCAGGGCGTCTCCGAAGCACATCGTTGCCATCGCCGCCGGGAACGGGTCGCCGCCCTGCGCGGCGAGGGTGCGTGCGCCTTCGGCCAATTGTTCCATGCGCAACGGATCAGCGCCCAGGACGCGGTAACCCTCTTCCACCAGCAGCAGGGCTGCATGGCGCAGCGCCTCCGCGTCCAGGCCGTGATCGGCAAGGAGCTGCCGGCGGACGCCCGCGTCTCCGGCGGCGAGCAGGCGGGCGACGAACGCTTCGGCGCGGTTGGCGACGGCGGGCATGGCGGGTCCATCCGCGGTGATCACGGCCGCACAGGGGTGCAAAACCTTGCGGTATCGTACGGCAGCGGGCGAAGCCGTTGCTCAACGATCGCTGCCGAGCCAGCGTGTTTGTCAGGCTTTTGTGAGCCGGCGCGGGCACGCCGCTGCGCGCTGATACGGCAATCGGGCCGCGCTGGGGAAACGCTCCTCCAGCACGGCCCGATCAGGGCAAACCTTCGACACCCGGCTAGCTGGAGGGAGAAGGCGCCTCGCGCTCGAGGCCCTGCAGCCGCCTACCGGCGGCAGCCAGCGCCAGACCGCAGCCGATCAGCGCCCCGCCCAGCCGGCGGCGCGGCCCGCGCTGCGGCACGGCGGCGCTGTTGATCCGTTGCAGCTCCTCGATCAGCCGTTGCTGCTTCTCCGCCTGCGGATAGATCACGTTCTGGCGGGTCTGCTGCTCCATCCAGGCGCGGAATTCGGTGTCCATCATGACGTGATCCCCCTTTCTACCCATTTCAACGGGCCAGCCAGGGGAATTCGCGCATCTCTGTCGGAGACGAATAACGTGCAGTCGTCAGAACTCAGGGCACGCGCAGGGGGTCGATCACCACGATCGAGGCGGGCACGTTGATCTCGATGCGATAGAGGCCGGAGGGAATATCGCTGAACACAAAATTGCCGAGGTCGTCCACGGCCTCGGTCCGTACCAGATCATCGCCGGAAAAGAGCGCCACGGGCACGCCCTCGCAACTAAGCTCGCCCGGCTGCACCAGGCCGGTGACCACGCTGCTGGCCGCCCCCGGCGCCGCACGCTGCACGCTCACGGTGAGCTGCACCATGCCTTCCACGCTGTAGGTCAGCGCCTCGCTCTCGCCGCCGCGCAGCCCCAGGGCAAGGCCGGACGGTCGCGGCAACAGCGCCGCGACGAGGCGCCGCACCGCCCCGAAACGGGCGGGCGCCGCGGCGTCGGCATCGTCCTCGCTCAGAAATGTGGCGAAGGTGCGCATCTCCGCCAGGCAGTGCGGACAGGTGACCAGATGCGCAGCCACCGACTGGCGCTCCTGGGGCGAGAGCGAGCCGAGCGCATACTCACCCAGCACGAGCGAATCGGGGCAGGTGGCGCGGAACAACCCCGCGCGCAAGAGGCGCGCGAGCCTGCCGTAGTCGCGGGCCTCTTCGCCGCAAGCAGGGCAACGCTCGACGTGGGCCGCCACGTGCTCGCTCGCCTCGCCGTGCACAAACCGATCGATATCATCCTCACGAATGGCGGCGGGGTCGATGCAGCGAGCAGTTGCCTCCGTCATGGCGTCCCAGTCCTTCTCTTCATAATCCAACCTGGGATGGCGCGGGGTGTAGGGGTTCGGTCGATGCCGTTCGCTTCACGGCCAGCGCCAGGGCGGATGGACCGCGAAGCGAACTGTTCTCTTTGTGTTGCTCTCACTGAAATGAACGGGGGCTGTTGCGGAATTCGGGCATCGGCGGCGGAGATTTTTCGCTGTTCCTTTCACTTGGGTCACTCGCTGCCGTCGGTGCGCAGCAGCCAGGCCCGCAGGCGCGGACTGCGCCTGAGCCGGTCGTGCACGTTGCGGCGCGTACTGTAGACCAAAGCAATCCCGGGGAAGAGCTCCGGACGCAGGCGCTGGATCTCGGCGGGCTTCAACTCACGCTCGTAGAAGAGCTCCATGAAGACCCGCTCCCGGTCGTCCTGCAGGTGCGCGTCGATCAGCCGCCAGAACTCCTCGCGGCTCACGCGCGCGGCGTGGATCTCGGCGGGCGAATCGGCGGTCTGGCGTTCGCCGATCGCTTCATCGAAGGGGAGGGTGACGCCCCGCACCCGTTGCAGGTCGATCGCCACGCTCACCGCGCAGAGCTTCAGGTAGGCCAGGACGCCGGCGGCGCCGTTCGCCTGCCCCAGCTTCTCCGGCGTAAAGCTGCGCAGGAACTTGGCCCAGGCCAGGGCAACCAGCTCGTCCGGCTCCGTCTCCAGCCCGCTGGCCGCCTTGCGGCACCAGGCCAGCATCTGCTCGGCGAAGACATCGTGCAGCGTCTCCCAGCATTGATCATTGTGCTGAACGATCGCGCGCCGCATGACCTCGAAGCAGTAGCGGTCGTCGTGCTCTTCACGCCGTCGGTAGCGCGCCGTCTCCTCGGAGCAGCGCCGGCAGACCTCCGCCGTCTGCAACGCCGCGGGATCGTCCGCACAGACCATCGTGAATCTCGCTCCGCCCGGCGTCCGCACTCCGTACTCCCGTGGTATATTCTGTGATCCCACGAGTATGAACGGAAGCAGCCGCCGTTTTCGCGGATGCAGCCCGTGGGCGTGCGCACGTTCTTCTCTCAGCTTTGCATAGCTTTAGGGAAGTATAGCGCCGGCGATTCGCGGCCAAGCACGCAGCCATGCCTATAGTGAAGCGAAGAGCGCGGTTTTGGCCGCGCCCGTTGCGTGGCCGGGCGTCTTCACCCCGCGTCCGGCGGCACAACGTTCCACACTTCACCAACAGCGAGGCAGCGGGTGAGCACCGTCAGCGCCCCATTTCAACTGCACGACCCGGTCAACAGCGCCATCCTCGCCGTGGCCGAGGACCGGCTCGACGGCTTTCAGCGCGATCCCTTCGGCGAGATCGCCCGACGCTCGGGCGTGCCGCTGACCGACGTGCTGGCGCGCATCCGCGCCATGCTGGAGGCCGGCACGATCCGCCGCGTGCGCCAGACATTGATGTCCACGAACCTGGCGCCGGGTGCGCTGGCCGCCTGGCAACTGCCGCAGGAGCGGCTCAGCGCCGCCTTCGACTTCATGTTCCAGCAGGACCCGTTCTCCGGCCACGTCGTGATCCGCACCGCAGACCCGGTCACGCCTGGCGCCAGCTACCGCCTCTGGACGACGCTGAAGGCGCCGCAGGGCTATGCGCTGGAGCGGCATGCGGCCTACCTAGCGCGGCGCGTGGGCGCGACCGGCGTCCGGCTGATGCCGGCGAAGCGGTTGTTCGCCCTGGGCGTCGGCCACGTGCGCCGCCGCGGCCTTGAACCCGGCAGCCGCGCCGACGTGCCCGCCGAGGTGCGCGACACGCACGTCGAGCCGCTCTCGGCGCTGGAGTGGCGGGTGCTCACGACGCTGAAGCGCGAGTTCACACCGGCCGAGATCGCGCAGGACCCCTGGGCGCCGCGCGCGGACGAGGCCGGCGTGCCGCTCGAACAGTTCCTCATGGTCGCCGAGAGCCTGAACGCGCGGCGGGTGATCGGCCGCTTCTCGACCTTCCTGGAGCACGTCAAGCCGCTGGCCGACGGCGCCCGCGTCACGCGCTACAACGCGCTCTTCCACTGGGCGGTGCCGCCCGGCCGCGAGATCGAGGCGGGGCAGGAGGTCGGCCGCCACCACATCATGACGCACGCCTACTGGCGCGAGGGCGGACCGGAGTTCAACAACGTCAACCTGATGGGCGTGGCGCACGGCACGGAAAAGGACGCCTTGCTGGCGCACAAGGCCGCGATCGACGCGCACCTGGTCGAGGCGGGGATCCCGGTCTCCTATACCAGCGTCTTCTGGGGCGGGCGCAGCGAGATTAAGCCCTCGGAGATCTCGCCGCTGGCGTATGCGGCCTGGTGCCGCGAGCAGGGCATCGACCCGGAGACGATGCGGGCCTGAGCAAGCAACAAATCCGT
>DATGEL010000013.1 GCA_035310145.1 Dehalococcoidia bacterium | reverse complement strand
GGCCCGGGCACGGTCCAGCGCCAGGCGGGCGGCGGCCACGTCCTGCACCGCCAGGCCGAGCGACTTGTACAGCGTGATCTGCTCCGCGCTGCCGCGGCCGGGGCGCTTGCCGGCCAGCAGCTCGCCCAGCTCGGCGTGGATGTGCGCTTCGTCGAACAGCCCCTCTTGCAGGGGCGTGAGCACGTCGCCCGCCTCGTTCAGGGCGCCGGTGCGCGAGTCCACCACCAGCAGCGCGTCGCGCACGGTCTCCGAGTCCAGCTCGCGCGCCTCGGGCGTGGACGAGCCAACGGCGACGATATGCACGCCGGCCCGCAACCATGCACGCTGCAGCACCGGCTGGGCAGCGCTGGTGGCCGTCACGATCACGTCGGCGCCTGCGACCGCCGCCTGCGCCGCGTCCACGGCACGCACGGGGAAAGGCAGATGCGGCGCCGCCGCCGCGGCCAGCGCCCGCGCGTGCTCCGGCGTGCGCGAGGCGATCCGCGCCTCGCGGAACGGCCGAGAGCCGGCCAGCGCCCAGAGATGCGCCCGCGCCTGCACACCCGCGCCGATGATCGCGAGCACCGCCGCCTCCGGCCGGGCGAGCTGCTGCACCGAGACGGCGGAAACCGCGGCCGTCCGCGCCGTGGTGATGAAGGTGCCGTCCATCAGCGCCGCCGGCCGGCCGCTCTCCGGATCGAAGACGATCACGGCGCCGTAGTGCGACTCCAGCCCCCGCGCCGTGTTCCCCGGATAGACCGAGACCAGCTTGGCGCCCAGCGCTTCCCCGCCGCCCGCACCGGCGCCGACGAAGCCGGGCATGGCGGCCAGGATGCGCACCGCGTCGCCGGGCAGGCGCATCACCGTGCGCAGCGGCGCCAACGCCGCGCCGCTCGAATAGGCACGCATCGCCTCGGCCATCGCCGCGATCAGGGCGTCACGTTCCAGCAGGCGCTGCAAGTCCGCGCCCGAAAGCACGAGCAGTTCCGATGCGTCCGCCTCGGGCCAGATGCCGCTCACAGGGCGACGGTAGCACCTGTAGGGAACAGGGAACAGGGGATAGAGGGCGTAGGGCGCCGGCCGTAGCCCCCCTCTCCATTCCATGGAGAGGGGTGGGGGGTGAGGCCGCGACACCCGGCGCCGGGCGAAGGATCGAGGAGCGAGGACAGAGAGACGAACGTCCCCTATTTCCTATCATCTCTTGTGATCTCTTGCCTCTTTCCTCGTCGCACTCGCTGGATCGGGGGTGGGGCGTGGACTATCGTGATCGTGCCGCGCCCGAGCGGCGCGAGGAGGGCGCGATGGCCGAGCAGCAGGCGGAAACGCGTGAGCAGCAGTTCGCCCGTGTGCGCGCCTATCTGCTCGCGCAGGGTGAGAAGCTGTCGCCGGCCGAGATCGTCGAGAAGGTGCGTGAGTCGCAGGGCACGGTGCTGGCCGCCGCCGGGCGCGTGCCCGCCGCGCGGCTGGGTAAGGCGCCGGCTGCCGGCGAATGGTCCGTCGCCGAAGTTCTGCAGCACGTGATCGGCTCCGGCGCCGGCGTCGGCCGCCGCATCGTGGAGACGGTCGAGCAGCGGCAGGCCGCGCCCGCCCTCTTCGAAGACCGGCTGGAGCACAACGGCGCCGATCTCAGCCTCGCCCGCGCCCGTGAGCTACTGCTGGCCGAGCGCGAGGCGCTGTTCGCCGCCGCGGTCGCCGCCGACCCCGCCGCACACCTCGACCAGGCCGCGATCGAGCACCAGTGGTTCGGCCCGCTGAACTGGAAGGCGGCGCTGCTGTTCCTGCGCGTGCACGATCTCGACCACGCCCGCCAGATCGACGCGATCGCCGCACAGGGGGCGTAGCTCCGCCGCGCCCTACACGAACCCGTACAGCTGGGCCGCGTTGTCGCGCAGCACGCGCCGGGCGATCGCCTCGGCGTCGGGGTCGCCGTGCAGCGCGGCGGCGAGCGCGGCGCGCCCGTGGCGGGCGCCCAGGTAGATCCAGTCTGGGATGCCCCAGGCGTCGGAGCCGTACAGCACCTTCGTCGCCGGCGCCAGCGCCAGCAACTCCTCGATCACGCGCGCCAGCTCGCCGGCCGGCAGCATCGGGTTCGCCTCGGAGAAATCGACGTAGACGTTGCGGTACATGGCGGCGAGATAACTGGCCGCGCGGCAGTACGGGTAGCTGGCGTGCAGCAGCACGATGCGGCAGCCGCCCGTCACCGGCTCGTCCAACAGCGGCCGCAGCAGCGCCGGGTTGGCGCGTGCCAGATCGAGGTCGCGGTCGCCGTAGCCGGTGTGAATCTGCAGCGGCAGCTCGCGCTCACCCGCCCAGTTGATCGCGGCGCGCAGGGTCGTGAACAGCAGGCGCGGATCGGTCAGACGCACCCGGCCCTCGCCCAGCCGCTCGCGCTCGGCGCGCAGGCCCGCCGCGGCCTCCTCCGGCGTCGGCCGGAAGTAGGCCAGCCCGCAGCGGTAGGCGACGATGCTTTTCAGCGCCACCGTGCCGAACTTCCAGGCCGCGTCCAGCGCCAGCCAGAGCCCGTCGATCAGGCTCTGCACCTGCTCGTGCTCCTGCACGAGCTGCCCAACCAGCGTTTCCAGCCGCAGCACACGCAGCGCCGCGCAGCCGCCCGCGTGCGCCATCTCCGCCACGGATAACGCCTCATCCGGAGATGGATAGCCGTCGTCCACCACCAGGCCGGTGACATTGCCCGCCTCGATGCAGCGCCGCAGCAGCTTCTCCGGCCCCAGCGCCGCGCGCGCCGCCTGCACAGCCTCGGTTGTGTCGTCGCAGCCAAGCAGCTCGGCAAGCTCGCGCAGCGCCCGGCGGAAGAAGCGGCTGTGCGGCAGGTGCATTTCGAGCAGGTCCGGGTCGTCGACCTCGCTGAAGAAGGCGGCGAACGGCCGCGCCGCCGCGGCCTCGGCGCGCAGCGGCGGATGCACATGGTTGTCGATCAGGGGGATGTCGTCGAAGCGCGACATCGCGAATTTCGCTTCTTAGACATGGTTTCAAAACCGGCTGGGGTTCCCGCTTGCAGAGATGCGATCGCACGTGAACGCCGGTTTTGAAACCATCTGTTAGTAGCGATCGAAGTGCGCCCGCGCCACCTCGGCGGCCGGGCGGTCTTTGAACGTCTCCCACTCCGACGTGCGAACGGCCAGCACTTCGCGCGAGAGCGTGGGGCCGAGCGCATCCATGAGCGTGGTGTCGGCCTTCAGCGCCGCGATCGCCTCGCCCAGCGACGGCGGGTAGCGGCGGATCTTGCGCCGCCTGCGCTCGGCCTCGCTCAGCTCGGCCGGGTTCACGTTCACGGGGGCGCCCGGCTCAAGGCCGCGCTCGATGCCGTCCAGACCGGCCGCCAGCAGGGCGCCGAGCGCCAGGTAGGGGTTGGCGCTGCCGTCCACGGCCTTGATCTCCAGGTTCGTGCTCGCTTCCTCCATGCCGCGGAAGCGCGAGGGCACGCGCACCGTCGCCTCGCGGTTGTCGAAGCCGAAACAGGTGTAGGCGGAGCTCCACATGCCGGGCGCGAGCCGGCTGTAGGAGTTGACGCTGGGACAGGTCAGCGCCAGCAGGCCCGGCGCGTGGTCCAGAATCCCAGCGATGAACTGCAGCCCCAGCGGTGAGATGCCCAGCGGCCCTTCCGGCGCGAACAGCAGGTTGCGCCCCTCGCGCCAGAGCGAGAGATGCACGTGCATGCCGCTGCCCGCCTGGTCCACGAACGGCTTGGGCGCGAAGGAGGCCACGGCGCCGTGCTCCGCCGCCACGACGCGCACCGTCTCGCGCACGGCGATACTCGTGTCGGCCGTATCGAGGATTGGGCCGTGCGCCACGCTCAGCTCCTGCTGGCCCGGCCCCAGCTCGGGGTAGTACTGCCGTGGCTCGATCCCTTGCTCTACCAGCATCTCCAGCAGGTCGTCGACGATCTCCGCGGCGCTGTCCATGCTGGCGCTGCCGAAGCAGACCGAATCGTCCCAGGGCTCGAAGCCGCCGGCCGTGCGGCGGGCGAGGTAGAACTCGTACTCGAAGGCGGCCTGCGCCTCGATGCCGGCGTCGGCCGCGCGGGCGATCATGCGCTTCAAGAACGTGCGCGGGTAGGCCTCCCACGCTTCGCCTTCGAGCGTGAGCATGTCGCAGAGCACGCGCGCCTGGCGCGGGTTGTAGGGCAGCGGACGAAACGTGCGCGGATCGGGCACGAGGCGGACCTCGCCGACCGGCCCCTGCGCCGTGCCGGCGGCGAGGTGTTCGGCCATGGTGAAGCCCGCCATCGCCACGGTCAGGCCGATGCCGGCGTCCGCCGCCGAGGCAAGGGCAGAGAGGTGCGCCGCCTTGCCGCGCACCATGTTGCCGTTGTCGCAGTAGAGAAAGCGCACGAGCTGCGCGCCGCTGGCCCGCGCCCGTGCCACCAGGTCATCGCCGTTCATCGCCGGCCTCCCGCTCCGCTCTGCTCGCGCGTCCATGCTAGCCCTGCTGCCAATGCCGGCAAGGATCCTCACCGGTCCGCGTCAACCGGCGAAAGCCATCTGCCAGAAGCCCTGCTCGAGCGCGGCCACACGGCGAAACGCCGCCGCCCCGCCCCTCTGCTCCTCCGGCGCGGCGGCGAGGGCGCGATCCGCCGCTTGCGCCAGGCCGGCGACGTACTCGGCGAAAGCAGCGACCGTCCAGTGTTCGACGAAGGCGCGGAACGCGGGTGCGCCGGGCCGCGCACCCTGCCAGGCGTCGAAATAGGCGCGCTCGGCCGTCCACAGCGCCGTGATCAGCGTGGGGTAGGAGGCGCCCGGCTCGGCGGTCAACTCGTCGAGGTAGGCGATGTACTCGCGGCAGGCGGGAAGCAACGGCGCCCCGAGTTGCAGACCGCGCTCGCGGGCGATCCCCTCGAACCAGTGCAGCTCTTCGGCCAGGGCCAGCAGGCCCTGCGCGATCACGAGCTGATCCGGGCGCGGCGCCCGCGGCAGCAAGGCGGCCTGAAAGCGCAACAGCGCGTCCACGAAGCGCTCATCCTGCACCAGCCAGCGATCGAGCGCGGCCGCGGGCAGGCTGCCGTCGCGCACGCCGTCGAGGAAGGGATGCCGCGTAGCCTGCTGCCAGAGCGGCGCCTGCTGATTGAGCAATGCCTGCGTGCTCAGCATGTTCGCTGCCAGCCCCGGTGGTGCCCGCCGGCCTCACCCATTGATGATGCACCGTCCCATTCTACGCGGCGTGTGCAGCAGAGCCGATCACGTCAGCCGCCCGCAGAACGCTGCAGTGCTTCGAGAATTGATCGCTCGCACGACTTTCGCAATGCCAGCACTGGTAAGCGCTCGGTGCGGGGCGTACAGTTTCAGAGGCGCCCCGCACAAAAGTACGGGCCTTGAGGCGCAGAGCGATGGCGGAAGCGTTTGCAGCGTTGGTCGAGCGCGTCGTCGCGCGGCTGCAACCGCTGCCGATCGTCTCGCCGGAGGAGTACCGCGCCATCGGCTGCAACCGCTGCGGCCTCTGCTGCGAGGACATCCGCGGCCGCCATACGCCCGAGCAGATGCGCGCCTGGCTGGAGGCGCCGGACACCGACGAGGACCGCCGCCGCTTCCTCTCCGGGTTGGAGCCCGTCGAGCCGGTCGCGGGCGGCTGGCGCTACCGCTGCCGCCATTTCCGCCGCGACGCCGGGGGCCTGGGTGAATGCACGATCCATGCCTCGCGCCCGCTGATCTGCAGCGGCTATCCCTATGGCCGCACGGTGCGGCAGTGGACGCAATGTGCCTGGTACGTCGAGGTGCGCGACGCGGCCGGCAAGGTTGTAGAAGTCGTCGAACCACAGGAGCCGGCGGCGGGCTTGTCCCATTCTCCCGCGGAAGCCTCCTTCACAGCCAGCAGATCCAATGACCCCAACTTCAAACTCAACGAGTAAGGGAGTAGCTGATGGCAGAGCACGATGATGAGACGCTGAGTCCGGTGGCCAAATCGTTCGCGGCGCATGTACGCGCCTTCCATGCCGGCCTGCCGGTGGAGGAACAGCAACTGCTGGAGCAGCTCTTCGCGCTGGCCGGCGCGGCGGTGAGCGCCGGGGGAGATGTCGAGGGATACGCCCAGCCGCACAAGCTGGAGTACTACACGGTCAAGCTGGACGAGGCGCTGATCAGCTCGCTCAAGCTGGCCGGCCTGCCAGGGGCCGACAAATGGATTCCGGGCGCCCACAAGATTGCGCCGTTCGTCAACAAGCTCCAGTAGTCACAGCGGCCCGACGGGCTGTGCCGCGGAGCAAGCGTCATGCCAGACAGCACCGCCACGAACCCCGCAATCGCCGCCTTTGCCGAGCGCCTGCGCGCCTTCCACGCCGGCCTGCCACCCGGAGAGCAGCAACTGCTCGAAGCGACCCTCCGTCTCGCCGCGCTGGCGGAGGACGCGCGGGCGAAGGCCGACGTGTCCGGCTACCTGGCCACCGCGCCCTTCGTCGCGCCGCTGATCACCAGCATCGGCTTCCCGGCGCTGGATGCCGGCAGCAAAGACGCGGCGAAGCTGACGATCAAGGTCACGCCCGAGTACACGCGCACCACCACGACAAGCGGCGGGGCTCCCTGATGACGGGCGATCGTGCACTGGATCCGAACGAGGCAGGCGCTGCCTTCGCGCGGCGCCTGCACGCTTTCCATGCCGGGCTGCCGCGTGAAGAGCGGCAGTTGCTGGAGCGGCTGCTGGCGCTCGCGGCGGAGGCGCAGTCCTCAGATGCCGACGCGGTGCAGGGCTACGTCGTCACGGAGAAGCTGGGGGCAGACCACATCGTGCACAAGCATCTCGCCGGCGTGAAGTACGAGGACGTCACGCTCAGCCCGCCGGTACAACCGCCCTTCGGCGGCGCGGGCGCGTTGAGGCCGCCGTCATAGCTCAGCGCCGCAGCGCCGCCAGGCTCGTTTCGGGCAGGCCGTACTCCACCGCGCACACGGCGCAGGCGTAGCTCATGCCTCAGGCAAGGAAGCCGGGCAGCTCCGTGCTCGGCACGCCACAGCGGCGCGCCCCCGGCTGCCAGTTGAAGTGAAACCAGGCGCCGCAGAGGACGCAGGGCTCGCCCGCGCCGCTGCCGACCGGATCGTCGCAGACCTTGCAGCTTCGTTCTGTGCTCATCGCCCGGAACCTCGTCGCTCACGGCGTACGTCGCCCACACTCTACCACGGACGGCCATGAGCAACCGCGCGGCGCGGCGCGCGGAACACGCCACGCGGGCTGCCGCGACAAGGCCGGCTGCCTTGCCGCGGCACAGTTCTCCGGCGCTCTCCCCGACGAGCGGCTCAGGCCGCCTTCGCCGCGGCCGCACGCAGGTCGACGGCCAGCTCTCGCGGCACGCCGCCACGCAGCACGTGCAGCACGGTTTGGTCGCCGCTCAGCCCGCGCAGCGCCCGCAGCAGCGCCTCAGCGTTGCCGAGCGCTACGCCGTCCAGGTTCAGCAGCAGGTCGCCGGGCAACACTCCTGCACGGGCCGCCGCGCCGTCCACCGCGATCTCCGCGACCAGCACGGCGCGGCGATCCGCAAGGCCGGCCGCCGCCGCCGCCGCGGGCGAGAGCACGACATCGCGCACCGAGACGCCGAGACGCGGCCGCGGCTCCTCCGCGCCGAGCAGCCGGTCGGCGACGTGCCCTGGCACGGCCAGCGCCAGTCCGCCCATCACCATCGCGTTCAGACCGACGACGCGGCCGTGTGCGTCGGCCAGCGGGCCGCCGGAGTTGCCCGGACCCAGCAGCACGTCTGCACGAATCAGCTCGCGCTGCTCATGGCCGCCGGCCACGGGCGCGGCGCTGACCACGCCCAGCGAGACTGCGTGCCGCACGCCAAAGGGATGCCCCACCGCCAGCACCAGCTCGCCGGGGCGCAACGTCGCCGCATCGCGCCGCGCCACGGCCGGCAGACCCGTTGCTGCCACCCGCAACGCTGCCACGTCGTTCTCCGCATCGCGGGCGACCACCGTTGCCGCCAACTCGCGGCCGTCGGCCAGCCGCACCTCGGCGCGCTCGCGTGGCGCGACGTGATGATTGGTGAGAATGATGCCATCCGGCCGCCAGATCGTGCCGGCGCCGCCGCCGTGATTCGCCGTACGTACCTCGACCACACCCGCGCGCACCCGCTCGGCCACATCCGCCAGGTCATCGGAGAGTGCGGCCAGCATTCCCGCCGTCGGGTGCTCCATCGTCGTCATTGGGGAAACCTCCAGCCACGCGGCCTTAACGCCGCTTCGTGGAGGGATCGTAGCGAGGCGGCGCCGCGCCGGGCACGCGACGGATGGCCGGGCAGCGGACCGGACGTTCGGTTAGGTAGCCAGCGCGTGACCCCCAGGTCAGGGGAAGGGGAGATCTGCACGCGCGGCGATTGGGGTGAAGGCGCAGTCTCGCTGCTCCCTTCGCTGTTGCAGATCGCGATCCGCGCGATGGAAAGCGATGGACATGGAGACGAACCGCGGGTGAGGCCACGCGGCCGCTCAGTGGTTCTGCGCAGTGCCACGCATAGTGGCGGGTTCCGATGAGCCGTGACCGGCTTCGTTGCTGCCGTGGCCGCCGCCGGTGGCCGGCGCCTGCTCCCAGCCGGAGGCGGCGTCGGCCGGCCGCCGGAGTGAGCGGGCGATCCAGCGCAAGGCCGACCGCGCCTCGGGCCAGGCGGCGCGGCTTGAGGTGGTCCTCATCGCGCGGCCTCCACCGGCGTCGGGCGCAGCACCGGTGCGCATGCATCGACGGACGCGCCCACCTCGGCCGTGGGCCGCCTGGCCAGCTCGCCGCTGGGTATGGCGTAGCGCAGCCAGTCGGCGGTGCGCGCCGCCAGCGCCGAGATCGTCAGCGCCGGGCTGGCTGAACCCTGCGTCACCAGCACGCTGCCATCGCAGATCAGCAGGTTGGGCACATCCCAACTGCGGCACCAGCGATCGACGACCGAATCCTGCGGCGATGAACCCATGCGGCAGCTGCCGACGAGGTGCGCGAAGCGCGGCACGAAGTGCGTCTCCGTCGCGCCCGCCGCGACGAGCACGGCGCGCGCCCGGTGGATGCCGGCGGCCATCATGCGCCGGTCGTTCTCAAACAGGTTGAACTGCACGTAGGGCACCGGCAGGCCGAACTGATCTTTGGCCGTGGGGTGGACCATGACGCGGTGGCGCGGGTCGGGCAGGATCTCGCCCAGCACGCCGATCGCGGCGTAGTGGTTGTAGTCCTGCATCTTCCGCAGCAGCTCATCGCCGAAGCAGCCGGTTTCGTCCACCAGCAGGTGCGCCATGGCGATCGGCAGCGGCGCCACGGTTTGCAGGGCGTAGCCGCGCACGAAATCGTTGTGCGGATCGGTTTCGTAGAACTCCTCGCCGCAGGCACAGGCCGGCGGCGCCTTGTACTGGCGGATCGGCTCGGCGAAGCGGCCCCAGACCACCGGTCCCGCCTGGGCCATCAGGTTCTGGCCGACGATGCCGCTGGAGTTGGCGAGGCCGTCCGGAAAGCGGCCGGACTTCGAGTTCAAGAGCAGCCTCGGCGTCTCGATGGCGTAGCCCGCCACGATCACGGCCCGCGCCCGTTGCTCTTCTGCCAGCACGCGGCCGTTTGCGAGCGTACGGAAGTAGCGCACGCCCGTCGCCGTGCCCGTCGCATCCGTGGGAATCTCGTAGGCCATGCAGCCGGTGCGAATCTCGGCGCCGCCGGCGATTGCGTCGGGGATGTGCGTGATATGGATGCTGCTCTTGGCGCCGACCTTGCAGCCGAGCAGGCAGAAGCCGCGCATGATGCAATGCGGCCGCTTGCCGAAGCGCCCCGCCGGAATCGCCACCGACCCGCCTGCCACCACGGGAATGCCGAGCCGCGTGCAGCCCTCGATCAGCACCTGCCCCGCCGTACCGGCCTGAAGCGGCGCGTAGGGGTAGCCGTGCGGTTTGCCCCAGGGGTAGCGCGCCGAGCCGGAGACGGGGTACTCGCGCTCCATCTGCGCGTAGTACGGCTCGATCTCCGCATAGGAGATCGGCCAGTCGGCCGCCACGCCGTCCAGCGTGCGCACGCGGAAGTCAGAGGGGTGCAGGCGCGGGCAGAAGGCGGCGTAATGCACGGTGCTGCCGCCCACGCCCTTGCCGGAGTTGTTCGCGCCCAGCTCCAGCGGGTCGGCGCCGCCGGTGATGCGCCGGTCGTTCCAGTAGAGCCGCGCCGAGCCCGCCTCGTCCGAGACCATGTCACGCTCGGAGTCGTGCCACTGGCCCGCCTCCAGCGCAACCACGGAGAAGCCGGCGCGTGCCAGCCGCTGCGCCAGCACGCCGCCGCCCGCGCCGGTGCCGACGATGCAGAAGTCGACCGTCTCGCGCGGGCGGTATTCGCGCATCTCCGTGTTGAGGATCCAGTCGGAGGAGAGATGGACGTGCAGCTTCACCGCTCGCCCCCCGCCTCGCGCGGCTCCCACGGCTCCGGCGCGCCGTGGTTGAGCGCGAAGTAGCCGCGCGGATAGGCCGGCCCGCCGAAGCCGATCTCGTCCCAGGCGTAGGGGTAGGCGTAGTAGACGCCGGCGATCTGGCGCAGGGCGATGTAGTTCCACCAGCGCGTCGCCGGCAGCGCTTGCCAGACCGCACCGGGCGGGGAGCCGTCGCGGATGCTGGCCAGGACCACATCCTGCCAGGCGTCGTCGAGGTCGCAGAAGTCCGCGCCGTACAACGCCTGGGCCGTATGGTCCAGCCCTGCGAGGCCCTGTCGCCAGGCGTCGCTGAGCGGCGGCATGTTGTCGAAGCGAAATCCCTCCAGCTTGCCCGAGGCGCATTTCTGGTCGATCCAGGGCGCGAGCGGCACGCGGCGATGCGAAGGGCGCTGCGCCTGTGGGATCACACGCTCGCAGAGCGCGATCAGGGTCGCCTGCTCATGCGGCGGGAAGAAGGAGAAGCGCGGCACGTTGTGCACGCGGTCCAGCACGACCTCGCGCGTGGCGTCGTCCCAGTGGCCACGCTGTGCGAGGATGTCGGCCTTCGGGTAACGGCCGCGGTTCACGAGCGACCCTCCCGGCGGCGCAGCAGCGCGGCGATGAAGCCCATCAGCCCCACCGATGTGAAGAGCAGCGGCGCAAACAGCGGCGGCCCCATCGTCATGTTGAAGCGCAGGTTGCCGAACTGGCCGGGCATGCGCTTGATCCCGCGCAGGTGCAGGCAGAAGCCGAGCAGACCGTCGAGGAACGCCGCGGCCGCGGCGAAGGGCAGCACCCACCGCGCCACGCGCCCGCTCGCCGCCGCACCAACCGCGGCCGCCGCCATCGGCGGTGTGACCAGGATCGGCGTCCACATCACGCGCTGGTTGAAGCTGCCGCGCAGGTGCTCGAAGTAGGCTTCGCCGCCGGCGATCACGGCGAAGCCGGCCACCGTGATCGCCATCGCCTGCTGGAAGCGGCCCTGCGCCACCCGCCGCGCGAAGGGCAGATCGACCGGTGGCTCCTCATGCGAGCCGGGCAGTCGCGCAGCGAGCGCGCCACGGGCACGGGCGAGCGGCGTGCGCTCCGCCGGCCGCTCACGGCGCAGCAGGCCGGCGAACACGCCCATCGTGCCGACCGAGCAGAGCAGAAGCGGCGCGAACACGGGCGGTCCCATGGCGATGTTGTACTGGCCCGCGCGAAAACCGCCCGGCAGCCGCTTGATGCCGCGCAGGTGGTAGACGAAGCCGAGCAGGCCGTCCACGAGCGAGACGAGTGAGACGGCGGGCAGCACGCGCCGCGCCGCGCGCGCGCTCGTGAGCGCCGCGCCGGCGGCCGCCACGGTGGGCGGCGCCAGCCAGACGGGCGTCCACATCCAGCGGTCGTTGAAGGCGCCGCGCTGGTGCTGTGTGTACGCCTCGAAGCCGCTCACCGCGGCGGAGAACGCGGTGACCAGCGCCATGCTGCGCTGGAAGCGGCCGTGCGCGATCTCACGCCGGGCAAGCTCGGCGTCGTCGCGCAGCTCCTCCAGCAGGTGCGGCGGCGTGCCGTCGCGGTTGTGCCCGCCAAGGCCAAAGACCGCCATGCTCGTGTTCACCGTCCTCGTGACGAATCGGGGCGCTGCGCCGCCGGCGGGGCGCCGATCCCTGACGGCTGCCGCCCTCTGTCCCTTCCCGAATCGGGAAGGGCGACGGGGCACTGCCTAGCGCGGCGGAGCGCCGGCGATGTTCTGGTGGCGCTCGGGCGGGACGGTGCCGGCGGCCGGCGCGTGGCGGGCGTGGCGTTTGCGGCGTCCAGCCTCCTCGACGATGCTGCCAAAGGCGAGCACCGCGATCGCCCCCGCGAGCAACAGGCCGGCGCCTAGCAGGCCGGCTTCGCGCAGGTGTTCCGGTTGGGGCAGCCTGTCGCGCATCAGCAGACCTTCCAGCGTTCCGCGTCACCACGCTTCAGTTCGAGACCCAGGCCGGGCCGGCGCGGGCCGGGCCGCAGCACGCCGCCATCGGGCTCGGGCGCGCCCTCGAAGATCAGCTGCTCGATGCGGGCGTGGTCGTGAAAGTACTCGACGTGCGCGAGCTGCGGCGCGGCGCAGCCGGCCTGCGCGTGGATCGTCGGGCCGCAGTGGGCGGAGAAGGGCACCGCGAAGCTGTGCGCCAGCCGCGCCGCCTCCAGCCAGCCGCTGATGCCGAGGCAGCGGGTGGCGTCCGCCTGCATGATGTCCACAGCGCCGGCACGCAGCATGTCGCGGAAGTACCAGGGGTCGTAGCCGTACTCGCCGGCGACGACGTCCTGGGGAATCTGGCCGCGGATGAAGGCGAGCTGGTCGAGCTGATCCGAAGAGACCGGCTCTTCGAAGTAGGTCACGCCCTCGTCGGCAAACTGCAGCGCCAGGCCGATCGCCTGCTTCACCGTGTAGGCGCCGTTCGCGTCCACGAACAGCTCGGCCTCGTGGCCGATCGCCCGGCGGGCGACGCGCACGCGCTCGACATCGACCTCGGGCTTCGTGCCCCAGTCCGTGCCGATCTTCATTTTCACGCAGGGAATGCCGAGCCCGACCCAGCCGCCGAGCTGTTCCGCCAGCTCCGCGACGGTATAGCTGGTGAAGCCGCCGCTGCCGTAGTTCGGCACGGCCTCGCGCACCGGGCCGAGCACTGTGAACAGCGCCACGCCCGCGCAGCGTGCCTTCAGATCCCAGAGCGCGATATCCACCGCCGAGATCGCGGTTGCAGCGATGCCGGGGCGGCCGGCGTTGCGCACCGACCGCACCATGCGCTCCCAGCTCACGCCCACGCCCTCGGCCTCGCAGCCGCAAATCGCCTGGGCGAGCGTCTCCTGAATCACCGTCGCCGCGGCCGCCGCGGCGTAGCTGAAGCCCATGCCGCGCTCCCCGGATGCGGCCGCGGCTTCCACCAGCACCAGCGTGGTCGAGTCCCCGGCGAAGGTGTCGTCGGCCTCGGGGCGGTCCGTCGGGATGCGGTAGACGCTTACGTCCAGCCGCTGCACCGTGTCCGCTTTGCCGCTGCTCACACCATCTCTCACGGTCCGCGGCGGCCCGGTCCGGCCGAGCCCTGGCTCTGCCCGTTGCCGCGGCGATTGCGGCCATTGTGCCCGTCGTCATCGCCGTGGCCGAACAGATCCTCGACCTTATCTTTGACGCGGGCTACCACGCCCGCGGGGCTGACGGCCAGGGTCGACTCGTCTACTACGTCGCGGAAGAGCGTGATGCCGAGGCGCCGGCGATTCGGCGTGCCGTGCGCCAGCGCCTCGCCAAACTTCAGCGCCTGCGAGGGCTGGATCTTGGGCGGCATCGGCGGCTCGTTGGGGTCGGTCACGGCCTCGATCAGCACGGGGCCGTCCATCGCGAACGCCTCGGCCAGCTGCTCGCGGCAGCGTTTCGGGTCTTCGATGTGCACGCCGCGGCCGCCGCAGGCTTCGGCGAACTTGACGAAGTCGATCGGCAGCAGGTCGGTGCCGAACTCCGGGTTGCCCAGGAAGACCATCTGCTCCCACTTGATCTGCCCGAGCACGTTGTTCTTGAGCACCACGACCTTGACCGGCAGCTTGTACTTCACCGCGGTCGAGAACTCGGCCATCAGCATCGAGAAGCCGCCATCGCCCACCAGCGCCACGCACTGCCGGCTGGGGAAGGCGACCTGCGCCGCGATCGCGTAGGGGAAGCCGTTCGCCATCGTGGCGAGATTGCCGGAGAGCGAGAAGCGCTGGTCGCCGTGGATCTGCACCTGCCGCGCCGTCCAGGTCGCAATCGTGCCCGAGTCCGAGGCGAAGATCGCGTCGTCGCGCAGCAGTTGGCCCAAGTGCCAGCCCAGCACCTGCGGCTTCATCGGCAGGGCGTCGCGGCTGCTGCGCTCCTCCATCAGCTTCCACCACTCGCGCATCTTCGCTTGCACATCGCGCAGGAAGCTATTGTCCGGGTTCTACGGCAGCAGCGGCAGCAGCTCGCGCAGCGTCGCCGGCGCATCGCCCGCGAGGCCCACATCCACGGGCACGCGCAGGCCGAGCCGCGCCGGATCGTCGTCGATCTGCGCGACGACGGCCTGGCCGGGCTTGGGCAGGTACGCCATGTAGGGGAAGGAGCTGCCGACCATCAGCAGCGCGTCGCACTGCTCCAGCGCCTCCTGTGAGGGGCGTGTGCCCAGCAGGCCGATGCCGCCGGTGGTGTAGGGACTGTCGTCCGGCACCACGTCTTTGCCGAGCAGCGGCTTGATAATCGGCGCCTGCAGCCGCTCGGCGGCCTGCTCCAGCTCGGCCCACGCGCCGCGGGCGCCCGTGCCGGCGACGATGCAGATGTGCCGCTTGCCGCGGAATAGCGCCGCCGCCCGCTCGATCTCCGCGCGCAGCGGCAGCCGCAGCGGCGGGCGGAACATCTCGGTCGTATGGCCCCTGACGTTCTGCTGCGAGCGCATCTGGTCGTCCACTTCGACCTCTTGCAGATCCGTGGGGAAGGTGATGTGCGAGACGGTGCGATGTGTCAACGCCGTGCGCACGGCCAGATCCACCAGGTTCTCGATGTGCGCCGGACCCATCACGCGCTGGTTGAACTCGGCCACGTCCTGGAAGAGGTAGTCGGTGTTCACGTCCTGCTGGTAGTGCGTGCCGATCAGGTCGTGGTAGGTCATGCCGGTGAGCGCCAGCACCGGCGCCTGATCCAGCTTGGCGTCATAGAGGCCGTTCAGCAGGTGAATGGCGCCCGGGCCGGAGGTTGCCAGGCAGACGCCGAGGCGGCCGGTCCACTTGGCGTAGGCGCAGGCCATGAAGGCCGCGGCCTCCTCGTGGCGCACGTGAATGAACCTGATGCGGTCCTGCGCCTTGCGCAGCGCCTCCATGATGCCGTCGATGCCGTCGCCCGGCAGGCCGAAGATCGTATCCACGCCCCAGCCGGCGATCCGTTCGAGCAGGATGTCTGCAGCGGTGGTAGCCATGGCGCCTCCTCGCCTTTCGCTGCGCACGGAGGCGGGCCGTACGCACAGCGCCGATCAGAACGGAGACAATCGGCCGGGCGAGAGCGGCGGCAGTGGGACAAGACGTGCGGGGGCTGCGTTCAGTCTCCATCGCAGCACGCACTTTCGGCAGTGCCGGAGGGATGATGTTGCCTGACCGCACGGGACTACGGCGCGGCGAGCTGGTGCTACTTCAGCGCGCGGCGCTGCCGCAGCTCGGTCGCCGAATCCAGCCCGGCCGCGTCATCGCGCTCGGCGCGCGCGAAGAACCAGAGCGCCAGGGCCAGCGCCAGCACGACGCCGGCATTGACGCCCAGGTCGATCATCAAGTGGCGGAAGGTCGTCTCGGCATTGAAGTTTTTCGCCACGCCGCTCTCGGCGCCAACGGCGAGCACGCGCCGCGTGGCAGAGATAATGCCGATCACGAGGAAGGGCTTGAGCGAGGTGTGGCCCTCCTGCAGATAGCTGCGCACGGTGCCCAGCACTTCGAGAATGATGAGCACCAGCAGCAGGCCGTTAATCAGGTCGATCGCTTCCACCAGGAAGTCGTCGCTGCCCGAGGAAAGCTCGTGCACAAACGTCTTGACCGAGTAGACGCCGATCCAGACGGCCGCGACGAGGAACAACACGCCGACCAGCACGTGAATGGCGCGATCCGCCCACTCCATCAGCGGATCGGCCGTCTGAAACGGGTCGCCGCGCGGAGTACGCTCCGTCTTCTCCATCACTCGCACCTCGGTGCAAAGTATGCGCACTCTACCACGCCGGCGCACGCCAGCGGCGGCCGCGTTGCGACGCGCCGCTGGCCGCGCTACGCTGCCGCCGGAACCGGCCGCTCGACCGAGACAGCGGCGCGAGGCGAGGCGATGTACGGTCAGCTTTTGCAGCTCCTGGCGCGGCGAGCGGAGGCGGGCAACCCGCTGCGTGTCGGCCTGATCGGCGCCGGCAAGTTCGGCACGATGTTCTTGAGCCAGGTGCAGCGTGTACCGGGCCTGCACCTGCTCGGCGTGGCCGACATCGCGCCCGCGCGCGCCCGCGCCGCGCTGCTCACCGCCGGGTTCGCCCCGGAACAGTTCGCCGCGCGGAGTTGGGAGGAGGCGCGGCGCACGGGCGGCACGCGCATCGTCGAGAGCGGCGCCGAGCTGATCGCGGCGGATGGCCTGGAGGTGGTGGTGGAGGCGACGGGCATCCCCGCGGCCGGCATCCGCCACGCGCTCGACGCCTTCGCCCACGGCCGCCATGTCGTCATGGTCAACGTCGAGGCGGACGTGCTCGCCGGACCGCTTTTGGCCGCGCGCGCCCGCGCCGCCGGCGTCACCTACAGCCTCGCCTACGGCGACCAGCCGGCGCTGATCTGCGAGCTGGTGGACTGGGCGCGCTGCGCCGGCTTCGAGGTGGTCTGCGCCGGCAAGGGCACCAAGTACCTGCCCGTCTACCACGGCTCAACACCGGACACAGTCTGGGACTACTACGGTTTCACGCCCGAGATGGTGGCGAGCGGCAACTACAACGCCCGCATGTTCAACTCGTTTTTGGACGGCACCAAGTCCGCGATCGAGATGGCCGCCGTCGCCAACGCCAGCGGCCTCTCGCCACAGGACGACGGCCTGCGCTTCCCGCCCTGCGGCGTGGACGACCTGCCCCGCGTGCTGCGGCCCTGCGAGGCCGGCGGCCAGCTCTCGCGCCGCGGCACCGTCGAGGTGATCTCCAGCCTGGAGCGCGATGGTCGGCCCGTCTTCCGCGACCTGCGCTGGGGCGTCTACGTCACGCTGGCGGCGCCGTCGGAATACGTGAAGCGCTGCTTCGCCGAGTACGGGCTGGTCACCGACCCGAGCGGCAGCTACACGGCGCTCTACCGGCCGTACCACCTGATCGGGCTGGAGCTGGCGATCAGCGTGCTCGGCGCCGGCCTGCGCGGCGAGGCAACCGGCGCCGCAACCGGCTTCCGCGGCGACGTGATCGCCGTGGCCAAGCGCGATCTCGCCGCCGGCGAAACGCTGGACGGCGAAGGCGGCTTCACGGTCTACGGCGTGCTCTGGCCAGCCGCCCGCGCCCTGGCGAAGGGCGGCCTGCCGATCGGCCTCGCCCACGGCGTGCGGCTGAAGTCCGCCGTTCCCGCCGGCCAGATCGTGCGCTGGCAGGACGTCGCCATCGATGCCGCCGGCGAAACCGTGCGCCTCCGCCAGGAGATGGAAGCACAGTTCGCGCCCACTGTGGCGCCGCGACGATAGTGGATGGCTCGCGGCATCATAATCTTCACAGGTGAACGTCCTGGGGCGATACTCCTAAAGTCGGATAGAGGCGCTCGTGCGATATCGAGGACGGTCCCTATGAATGGTGCATTGACTACGTTTGACAGCCCAAAGGAACCCGTGCTGTCGATCCTGCAGAATGTCGGCAGCGGAAAGTTTCAACTCCCCGACTTTCAGCGCGGCTGGGTCTGGGATGATGAGCATGTCCGTAGTCTACTTGCCAGCATCTCCCTCTCCTACCCTATCGGCGCCGTCATGATGTTGCAGGCCGGCAACGACGACGTCCGCTTCAAGCCTCGCGTGGTTGAAGGCGTCGTCTTGGGCGGCCCGGTGCAGCCCGAGCGTTTCATCCTTGACGGACAGCAGAGGCTGACGTCACTCTTCATGGCGCTTCTGTCCAGCCAGCCTGTGCCCACGCGGGACGCCCGCGGCAAGGCGATTCGCAGATGGTATTACATCGACATGGAGCAGGCTCTGGACCCGGACGGGGACCGCGAAGAGGCAGTCATCGGGCTGCCGGAGGATCGAATCATTCGCAACTTCCGCGGCGAGGTCCTCGAAGACTACTCGGTGGCGAACTATGAATTTAGCCGAGGGTACTTTCCTCTGGAGCACGTATTCGCTTGTGCAGAGTGGCGAAAGCAATATAACAAGTATTGGAACTACAATGGTGATAAGATCGAGTTCTTCGATCGATTTGAGACAGAGATCATCAAGCGGTTTGAGCTGAACCGCCCCGGGTTTCATAGAGACTCGGGTTATTGGGAAGCAGCCAGTGGAAGCGGCTGCTGCTCATCGTAGTACAGGGCCTCGAACTCCGCTGGCGGCGCCATGCCTAACTCTCCATGGAGCCGGCGGCGGTTGAAC
>DATGEL010000012.1 GCA_035310145.1 Dehalococcoidia bacterium | reverse complement strand
CTCGCCGCCTGCAGCGGCAACAACAACGCGACCAGGTCCAGCGCAAAGGCGAACGCCACCAGGCCGCCGGCCGCCAGTGTGGCCGCCGCCGCTCCGGACACAAGGAATCTGCAGGCGACGATCAGCGCGCAAAATCAGCAGCTTGCCGATCTGCAGGCCACGGTCGCTGCGTTGCAGAAACAGGCGCAGGATACGCCGGCGCCCGTCGTGAAGACCGTGCTCGTCACGGTCACGCCACCGCCGACACGCACGCCCAGTCCATCGCCGAGTCCCACTCCTGCTGCGGCCGGCACGCGCGAAAACCCCGTTCCCGTCAATACCGAGGTTGCCCTGGGCGACGGTTGGCGCGTAAAGGTGCTATCCGTCCAGCCGAACGCGACGCAGGCGGTGCTTGTGCGGAATCAATTCAACAAACCGCCTGCGGCAGATCACCAATTCTTCATCGCGCAACTGCAGGCCACGTTTACCGGTTCCGGCTCAGCGAAGCTCGATGGCGGTTTTCGCCTGCGGGCGGTCGGCGCCAGCGCCGTCGCTTACTCGACCTTCGACAATAGCTGCGGCGTGATCCCAAACGAGCTGCCCGACTCGGAAACCTTCACCGGGGGCACCATCAGCGGCAATCTCTGTTGGGAGATACGTTCGTCGGACGCCGGCTCGCTGGTGATGTTTGACAACCCATTTCTGGCTGGAAACCAGAGTCGCGTGTATCTCTCGCTCGTTCAGCAGTGAATGCATGAGTGCCGCCGCCCGTGGGCGGCGGCACTCGCTTCATTGCCGATCGTGGTTCGCTCCTCCTTGCGGTTGGTGTTTCGTGAGTGCCTGACTGCCGCCACCGGCCGAGGGTCTGACGCCGCCGCATGCAGTTGCGCCGCATCCGGCCAGACGCCGTGGGTCGCTTGCCAGCCGAGGCCGCGCCGCGCCATGAACGCCGAGACCGGCCCGCAACGCATCTGTTCCTGTTCCGTTACTCGGCGCCGCTGCGGGAGGGAGCGCCTGCCTTCGTTGCTCAAGGTGCGGCACAACGCCGCATGGCTACGAAGGAGAACGAGATGCGTCGGGTAAAGCGCTTCGGGCTGCGCGGCTTGCTGGTGGCGGCGGTGCTTGGTCTGGCGGCGGTGGGCGGCGGCATCGGCGCCGGCCATCAGGCCACGCCGGTGCACGCCGATATGAGCTGGTGTGCCGGCTGCTAGCCCACTCGTTGCGGGTGTGAACCATCGGGTCGGTCTGTCAGCTCGCCCACCAGAACATGGCGGTGAGCGGCGCCGTCGCGCTCGGGGCGGCCGCCAGGCGCGGAGGGGCATCCGATCCTGTGACATCCACCAGCGCCTCGCCGCGTGAGCGCGAGAGTTCGCGGTGGATCACGATGGTGCAGGCAAGCGGTACGGCGATCGCCAGCGGAGCGCGCCCGGCGATGATCGCGCCGAGCACGCCCAGCAGCAGCAAGGAACCTTCCTGCACCAGGTCCACGCGCACGAGCCGAAGCAGTGCCCCAAGGCGCCAGCGGCCGGACTGCACGCTCACGATGCCTTGCACGAGGACTTGATTCGTCAGGTACATCGCGACGCCGGCCGCCACAACGGCGAGCAGCATCCGATCGGTGAGCGTTCCGTCCACCAGCGGCACGCCGCTCACCGAACGGAAGACGATCGCTCCCGCCGCGACGCGCAGGGCCACCTGTGCGGCGTTGAACACCGTCTCAATCCAGGGGATCTGGCGCGCCGCCCGCCAACCCGCGCGGCGGACCTGATCCGTGATGATCCAGGCGAGCGCCGCCTCAACCATCGCGAGCGGCGCCGGCAAGAGCACTGCGGCCAGCAGGAAGGCCGTCGTATTGACGTAGTGCAAGGTGCGCGTGGCGAGCGGCACCGGTACGAGCAGCGAGGCCACGACCGCGACGCCGATCTCGCCGGCCATCAGCCAGGTGACCAGCCGCGGCTGCCACGGCGACACCGCGACCGCGATACCAAAAGCAACGACCGCGGCAACGGCGACGATCGCCACCGCGACATACACGCGACGGGGCAGAGGGCGCATCGAGACTACCTCGCGGCCGGTTCAATCGCATCGTAAGCGCGCTGCAAAGCGTTTGCAATAACCGCGGCTTGCTCGATCGCCGCGTGGCTACGGCTGCGCCGCCGCGCGGGCCGGCCGTTCCCACCAGCCGAAGCGGTTGACGAGCAGCTCAAGCTGCTCGGCGGCGCCGCTGACGCGCAGGCCGCCCAGCAGCGCCGCCCGCTGCGGCGGCGGCGTGAGCAGAAACGTCACCCACGCTTCCGGCGTCGCCTCGATCGCCAGGTCGGCCGGCTCGGCGGCGCCGCGCTGCACGGACCAACGGGCGCCGTCACAGCGCAGCGTCCAGGCGCGATCGGCCGCGAAGCGAATCACCCAGACCGCCGGCCGCTCGAGGAGGCGGCCGCGCCGGTTCAGCACGCTGGCGATGCCCGACATCGTCTGCGCCGGGTGCACCGCCTCGCCGAGCTGCGGCGGCCGGATCGCATGCTCGACGCCCCATACCGAAAGCGCTTCCACTACCGGCGCCAGGTCGCGCCCCGCCGCGGTGAGCTGATACCAGACCTCGCGCCGCCCCGGCCGCGCGTCGCGCGCGACGATGCCGGCCGCCTCCAGCTCGCGCAGCCGCAGCGTCAGCCACTTCGGCGTGATGCCGCCCAGCGATGCGAGCAGGTCGCTGAAGCGCTGCGGACCGCGCAGCAGATCGCGCACCACCAACAACGACCACTTCTCGCCGATCAGCTCCAGCGAGCGCGCCACCGGGCAGAAGTGCTGATAGCTGCGCGTTCTCGCCACCTGCGGTACTCCCGTTCCCCGCGTGCCCGCGCTGTGCAGCCGCACTCTGGACGCGGGCGATCCAGCCACCCCGCTTGACCGTGAACTATCTTGAAGATAGTATCCCATACAACGCAGCCGGGCCGCGCCCGCGGCGCAGGAGAATGGCGATGACAACGCAAGCCGACGAAGCCCAGCGTGTGCGCGGCTATCTCCTGGCGCAGGCGAACAAGCTCAGCATTCCCGAACTGGTGGAGAAGGTGCGCCGCGATACCATGCCGCTGCGCGAGGCCGGCGCCGCCGTGCCCGCCGCACGCTTCGCTGAGCGCCCCGGCCCAGACGCCTGGTCGGCGGCGGAGGTCTACACCCACATCCTGCAGATGAACGAGACGGGCGCCCGCGCGATCGAGGGCATCCTCGATGGCGGCGCCCTGCCGCCGCCCGTGCGTGACACGATCTCGGGCGAAACCAGCGCCGGCCTGACCACGGCCGAGGCCTACTGGCAAGCGCATACGCGGCGGCGCGAGCAACTGCTCGCCCGCGTGCTGCATGCCCGCGGCGACGAGCACCTCGAGATCGCGATCACCCATCAGACCTTTGGCGCCTTCAACTGGCGCGAGTGGCTGCTGTTCATGCGCGTACACGACCTCGACCACCTGCGTCAGTTGCAGGCGATCGCCCAGCAGTTCGCCGCGTAGCGCGGCGGCGACGGCGTGGTTAGGAGCACGGCCATGCGGGTGGCGATCGGCGTCGGGCTGGGGCGCGATCGGCGGGAAGAGACGGCCGCCTACGTGCTGGAAGCCGAGCGGCTGGGCGTGGATTCGGTCTGGACCAGCGAGGCCTGGGGCTTCGACGCGCTCACGCCGCTGGCCTACCTGGCCGCGCGCACGAGCCGCATCCGTCTGGGCAGCGCGATCGTGCAGGCGGGCACCCGCACGCCGGCCGTGCTGGCGATGTCGGCGCTCAGCCTGGCAGCGCTCTCGGACGGCCGTTTCAGCCTCGGCCTGGGGACCAGCGGGCCGCAGGTGATCGAGGGCTGGCACGGCGTGCCCTTCAAGCAGCCGGTCACACGCCTGCGCGAGACGGTCGAAATCGTGCGCATGGCCGTGCGCGGCGAGCGCGTGACCTATGACGGCGCGGTCTACAAACTGCCGCTGCCGGGCGGCGTGGGCCGCGCCCTGAAGAGCAGCGCCCCGCCGGCGGAGGTGCCGATCTACCTGGCGACGCTCGGTCCGAAGAGCCTGGAGCTGACCGGCGCCCTGGCCGACGGCTGGATCGCCAGCGCGTTCATGCCGGAGCACGCCGAAGTCTTCTTTGCGCCGCTGCGCCGCGGCGCCGCGCGCGCCGGCCGCGACTTCGCGGCGATCGACCGCATGGCCGGCGGCGTGGTGGCCTTCGGCGACGACCTGGAGCGGCTGATCGCGCCGCGCAAGCCGGGCTTCGCCTTCGAGATCGGCGCGATGGGCTCGCGCGACCACAACTTCTACAAGGACGCCTACGCCCGCCAGGGCTACGCCGAGCTGGCGCAGCGCGTGCAGGATCTGTGGCTCGAGCGGCGCCGCGACGAAGCCGCCGCGCTGATCCCGGACGCGTTCGTGATCCAGTCCAACCTGCTGGGCAGCGAGGCGATGGTGAAGCAGCGCCTGCGCGTCTACCGCGACGCCGGCGTCACGACGTTGCAGGCCAACCCGCAGGGCGAGACGCCGGCCGAGCGGCTCGAGACGCTGGGCCGCCTGCTGCGCCTGGTGGAGCAGGTAAACGCGGAGGCGACAGCGGCGAGTCATCCTTCATAGCCCACGACTGCCTCATCCGTGAGTATGGGAGCGCGGCGACGGGGGCGGAGGAGTCGTGCCGCCGAGCAGCCGGGCGACGGCCTCGGCCACGCGGCGCGTCTCGCGCGCGGTGCGCGGCAGCGGCTCGGCCAGGCTCGCCGCCGCGATGCGCTCCTCGCTGAGGAAGGGGGCGATGTGGTAGTCCGGGCTGACCCGGCGGAAGCCGCTGTGCTCATCGTTCAGCAGGCACTCGGCGCCCGCGGGGCAGGGCGCCACGTAGATCAGGCCGTGGTGCTGCTCCGCCGGCGAAGGGTTTCAATCCTCACCCGGCGGTGGGGCCGGATGCAACACGGGGACGTTACCATACCTGTAGATCTGCAGGAAGACCGAGGCCGAGAGCGCGAAGCGCATCGCCTGCTCCGCCGGCCCGCTCACAGCTCACCCACGATCTTCGCCGCCTCTTTGCGCAGCTCGGCGCGGAAGTCGGGGTGGGCGATGCTGATCAGCTCGGCCGCGCGCTGGCGGTGGTTCTTGTCCAGCAGGCGGGCGACGCCGTGCTCGGTCACGATCGTGTCGGCCAGGTAACGCGGGATCGTGATCAGCGTGCCGGCTTCGTGCCGCGCCACCACCTTCGAGACGGAGCCGGCCAGCGCCGTCGAGCGCATCACCGTGATCGCGCGGCCGTCCTTGCACAGCGCCGCGCTGATATGCGTGTCGGGCTGGCCGCCGGTGCCGTTGATCATGTTGCCGCCGAAACGATCCTCGCTGGCGATCTGGCCGAGCACGTCCACGGCCACGGCGCTGTTGATCGAGGTCATGCGCGGGTTCTGCGCCATCAGCAGCGGGTTGAGCAGGTAATCCGGGTCGTAGAGCTGGAAGGCGGGGTTGTCGCGGATGATGCGCATGTCTTCGCCGTCGCAGCCGCTCCAGGCCACGGCGACGCTGGCGCCGTGATGCAGGCGCTTGCGCGCGTTGTCGACGATGCCGCGCTGCCAGAGTTGCGCCAGCCCCGGCGAGCCCAGCTCGGTGTGAATGCCGAGGCCGTGCGCGACGTCGAAGGCGCCGGCCTTGACCATCAGCTGGCTCGGCTCGCCCACGCCGATCTGGATCGTCGCACCCTCGCGGATCAGCTCGCGCAGGTTGGCGGCGATGCCTTTCGACGCCTCGTCGACTTCGCTCAGGCCCAGCGCCCGCTCCAGCATATCGGGCGGCAGCAGGGGAAAGCGGTCCTGCACCAGCGCGATCTGCTCCGGCAGCGCCAGGCCGAGCAGGCGGCGCAGCGCCGGCCGGTTCTCTGGCGGCGTCTCCACCTCGATGCGCCGCGCCATCGCCGTCATGTCCACCGGCTGCACGACGCCTTCCACGAAGGCGTCGATCTCGCTGACGTGCAGCCAGACATCGCCGTGCACGGGCATCATGTTCGGGTCGATCATCGCGATCGAGCGCTTGCAGCGGCGGATGTACGCCTTGCGGTTCCACATGTGCGGGCCGAAGTGCACGTAGCCCGCCTCGTTCGGCGGGCTGCACGGCGTCAGGAACACGTCGGGCAGGCGCGCCTCCGGCCGGCCGTCGTCGAACGCCTTCATCCCCAGCATGAAGGTATTGGGCAGATAGGTCGTGATGCGCGCGTCGTGGCTGGGACGCGAGATGTCGCCGATGAACAGCTCGATCTCTTTCTCGCCGCGCGGGCCATCGGGCGTGAAGAGCTGCAGCTCGCGCGGCGCCAGCAGGCGGATATCCACGCGATCGAGCTGCTTCGCCCGCCGCTCGAAGGCAGCGGTCAGCTCGGCCGGCGCCAGGATCGTCAGGCCGACGAGGTCGCCGTCGTGGATGAGCCGCATTGCCTCATCGGCGCTCTGGCAGCGCGATTTGTAGGTCTCTCGCCAGTCGGCGTAGGCGCTGGGCACGGTTGCGGTCACGGAACGATCTCCCGGCAGGAATGGGGCTTGCGCTGAACACCACCGCCTCGCGCTTTCCCATAGGCACGACGAGTCGAGGCGACCCGTTCTGTGCCAGGACCGGCCCTCTTCTTATGGCACACGCGGCACACGTGGCACACGCGGCACGTGAGGGGAAGGGAGAGGCGCGTTGACGCGCGGCGGGGACAGCACGCTCCGACGGCAGTTTACCGCGTTGGGCCGCCGGCGTAGAGCGCCTGCTCGTCCAGGACGGGCGTGGGCGAGTCGCCCGGCAGACCGGCGCGACGGCGGGCGGAGAACATGCCGCCGCGCGCGGCCTCTGATGGCGCGAACTTCAGGAAGCCGAGCGGACTTGTCACGTCGTCGTAGATCGCCTCCATGCCGCCGCGCAGGAAGTAGGACTCGTGCCAGAAGCCGGTGCCGCCGGAGTCCTTGAGAAACTGCTTCCACCAGCGCTGGTGCGGCTCGCTGCGCGTCCAGCGTTCCAGCGACTCCCAATCGCGCCAGTACTGGCGCATGCCCAGGTGGCGCAGGGAGAAGAACAGGTTCTCGTGCAGCAGCAGCCCCTCCGGCTGCGCCGCCACCGACTTCTGGATCTGCGGCCCCAGCCCCAGCAGCCGCCTGAAGCCGAACCAGCGATTGACGCGCATGCCGAGATAGATGACCACCAGATCGGGATACTGCGTGAGGTCGACCGTGCGCCGCTCAACGCGCTTCGCCATGACCGTGTTCCCTTCTACGCTGCCCGCCCCGCCCGGACGTGCCGCGACGGCAACGGTTTGTCGCTCCGTTCAGCCGAAGTTAGCACGCCGGCGCTGCTACACTCGGCAGGTGATCTTTCTCTCCGGCATCGAGCGGCGTGCCCCGGCGCGGCCTGCGGGCCAGTTTCCCTGGTCGCTGCCCGTGCTGCGTGACCTGGACGCGCTCGCGTTCAGCGCGCCCGTCACCTTTCTCGTGGGCGAGAACGGCTCCGGCAAGTCGAGCCTGCTGGAAGGGCTCGCCGCCGGCATGGGCGCCGTGGCGGTGGGCAGCCGCGACCTCGACCGCGACGACAGCCTGCACGGCGTGCGCGAGTTCGCCCGCGCCTTCCGCTTCCAACGCCGGCGCCACCCGCGCGTCAAGCTCTTTCTGCGCGCCGAGGACGTCTTCGGCTTCACCCGGCGTGTGGCGGGCGAAATGTCCGGTCTGCGCGTGCTGGAGCAGGACTTCCGCGCACGGCTGCCGGACGGCAGCAGCGGCCAGATTCGCGTCACGGGGCTGATGGCGGGCCAACGCCGGGCGCTGGCGGCGCGCTACGGCGAGGAGCCGCTGGCCCGCTCGCACGGCGAGACGTTTCTGGCGATCCTGCAGGCGCGCCTGGCGCCCGGCGGCCTCTACTTCCTGGACGAGCCGGAGACACCGCTTTCGCCGTCGCGTGTGCTCAGCCTGCTGGCGCTGCTCAAGGACCGCGTGCAGCACGACTGCCAGTTCATCATCGCCACGCACTCGCCGCTGCTCATGGCGCTGCCCGGCGCCGAGATCCTGCTGCTTGAGGACGGCAGCATCGCCCCCGCGGCCTACGACGAACTGGAGCACGTCCGCCTCACCCGCGACTTCCTCGCCAACCCCGACCGCTTCCTGCGCCATTTGTGACCGTCGCCGCAGTGATCAGCGCGGAGCCGGTGGCAGATCTCGGCGCCTGGCCCAGGCGCGTCCGGGCAAGGCCGGCTTTCGATTGAATCGAGCGTGAGACGACGAGGTGGGTGCGGCATGAAGGCGAAAGCAAAGGTCGCGGCGGTTGAAGCAGCCATCGTGACCCCGGATTCCGAAGAAGTTCTGACCATAGACCAGATTACCGAGCGCTACCGCGACGAGTGGATCCTACTGCAGGTCACGGATGAGGCCGATCACGGGAGGCCCGAGGCGGGAATCATCGTGGTGCGCGGTCCAACACGGGACAGCGTCCAGGTGCCTTCTATTGCGATCCTTCGTGCGGCTGAGGGCTCCGACCGCCGGTACTATCTATTCAACGCCTTTGCCCGCTATCGCTCCTGGGATGACTGGCGTGCGACGCTGGACGAGAACTGGCGGCCGAGGAGAAGCGGTGGCCAACGCAAACACTGAGATCACCATTCAGGGACGGGGGCACCGATCAGCGCCGGTGACTTCCTCTCGATCGCCTTCATCCCCGATACCAGCTACCCGATCTCCAGAATCAGCACGCGAACACACGCTGCTCGAAGCCTTCGGGCTGATTACGCTGCTGTCGGGAAAGACCTGGCGCATCCATGGCATGCACGTTGAAGACCGGACTCTACCGGATATCGATGTCCGCGCGAGTCGGGTCGTATCGACGATCGGTTTCGAAGCCATGCTTGGCTTGAGCTTTCCGGCCAACTTCAGTGAGGTTTGCTGCCAGCGCCCATCTGCCATGCTCACATTGCGGCGATGAGCATCTGGCTCAGCCTTTCACGACGCCAAGCGGCCGCAGTTGCGCCACCATGCGGGCGATGCCGGCCTCCTGCACGGTGAGCACGACCTCACGCGCGTCCTTGTACGCCTCGCTCGCCTCTTCGGCCAGGTCCGCCTTGTTTGCCGCGCGCACCAGCACGCCCGCGCCGCGCAGGCGCTGCACAATATCCACGCCGGCGAGGCTGCGCCTGGCGGCGCTGCGGCTGAGCACGCGACCCGCGCCATGACAGCAGGAGCCGAACGTCTCCGTCATCGCTCCCGGCAGCCCGGCACACACATACGAATAGCGGCCCATGTCGCCCGGCACCAGCACCGGCTGGCCCACGCCGCGGTACAGTTCGGGCACCTCGGAATGGCCGGCGGGGAAGGCGCGCGTCGCGCCCTTGCGGTGCACGCACAGCTCGATCTCTTCGCCGTCGAGCTGATGCCGTTCGATCTTCACGATGTTATGGGAGACGTCGTACACGACCGGCAGCGCGGCATCGGGGTCGCGCAGGCCGAGCACACGTCCGAAGGCGCGCCGCACCGCGCCGGTGATCGCCTGGCGGTTCGCCCAGGCGAAGTTCGCCGCGGCAGCCATCGCGCCCAGGTACTCGCGGCCCTCCTGTGAGCGCACCGGCACGCAGGCGAGCTGCGCGTCCGGCACGGAGATGCCGTACGGCTGCATCGCGCCCTGCATCAGGCCCAAAAAGTCCTGGCAGACCTGGTGCCCCAGCCCGCGCGAGCCGGTGTGCAGCATCACCACCACCTGGCCGCGGCCCTCCAACCCATAGGCCGCGGCCGCCTCCTCGTCGAAGACGCGGTCCACTGCCTGCACTTCCAAAAAGTGGTTGCCCGAGCCGAGCGTGCCGAGCTGCGGCAGGCCGCGCTTGCGCGCCCGCTCGCTCACCAGCGCCGGCTCCGGATCGGGCAGGGCGCCGTTCGATTCGAGCAGGGCGAGATCGGCCTCGCTGCCGTGGCCCATCTGCACCGCCCGCGCCGCGCCCTCCCAGAGCACGCCCTCCTCGTCGTCCGCCGAGATCGCCTTCGTGCCGGTGCCGGCGCCGGCGGGCACGTCGCGCGCCAACTGATCCAGCAGCTCGCCCAGGCGCGGCTCGACCTCGTGGCGGAAGAGGCTCGTGCGCAACAGACGCACGCCGCAGTTGATGTCGAAGCCGACGCCCCCCGGCGAGACCACACCGTCGCTCACGCGCGTGGCCGCCACGCCGCCGATGGGGAAGCCGTAGCCCTGGTGGATGTCCGGCATCGCCAGCGCCGCGCCGACGATGCCCGGCAGCCCCGCCACGCCGGCCACCTGGCCGACCGCCTCGTCCTTCGCGATCAGCGCGATCAGCTTCTCGTTGGCGTAGATGCGGCCGGGCACGCGCATGCCCGGCACGGCCTCCGCCGGCAGCTCCCAGCGCACCGCGTCGAGTCGGCGCAGCAGGCGAACCCAGTCGCGCGGCGCCTTCGTCGCGGTCTTCTTCTGCTTCATGGCCGGAACCGTCCTCTTCGCCGGGCGCTCACGGGCGAGGGCGCCTTCGCCCGATTCGCCCGATTCGCGCCCTCGCCAATCTGGGTGAAAACCGTCAGATGTCCAGGATCACGCGCACTTCACTGCGCCGCGGACCGATCGCGACGGCGAGCTGGTGATAGGTCACCGCCTTCACCGCCGTGCCGCCGGCAGCGTCCAGCCGTTCGAGCACCGTGCCCGTAAGCAGCGCTGTCACACGCGGCGGCGCGCACTCCGTCACCGCGATCGTGCGCGGCACGAAACGCTCGACCTCGAACAGGTAGAGCAGCTCGGACAGCCAGTTGACCAGCAGCGCCTGCCACGTTGTGCCTGCCGCGGCCGCCACGCGCGTCGCCGGCCGGCCAGGGCCGTGCCAGGTCAGCGGGTCGGCGTCCAGCACCACGGCGAACAGCCCGCGCGCCGCCTGCGCGAAGGCCGCGGCCGGGTCCGGCCCCCAGGCCCGCACGCCCACGTCGGCGGTATGGTCGAGCAGCGCGTAGCCGGCCGGTGCTGCCCGGCCTCGCGCCGCTACGCCGTCACGCCCGCGGCGGTGCGTTGCCGCACGAAGCTGCCGATGCTCTCCAGCGCCTGCTGCGATTCGGGCGTATCCGGCCCCATCTGCTGGAAAACATGGAAGGCGCCGTCGTACTCCTCCACCTTCACGTCGACGCCGGCGGCCCTGGCCCGCTCCGCCGCGCGGCGGGTGTCGTCCAGCAGTGTCTCGGCCGTGCCCACCTGCAGCAGCAGCGGCGGCAGCCCGGTGAAGTCGGCGTAGAGCGGTGAGGCGAGCGGATGCGTGTTGTCCGCGCCGTTGAGGTAGGTTGCGGACATCCCCGTCAGCATCTCACCGGTGACGATCGGATCCTCCTCCGCCTTGCTCTGGATCGTGCCGCCCGTCTGCGCCAGGTCGGTCCAGGCGGAGAGCGGCACGCCGCCGGCGGGCAGGCGCTCGCCCGCGTCGCGCAGCGCCACCAGCGTGGCCAGCGTCAGACCGCCGCCGGCCGAATCACCGGAGACGATGATCTTCGACGGTTCGACGCCCTCGGCCAGCAGGAAGCGGTAGGCCTTCACCGCGTCATCCACCGCCGCCGGGAAGGGGCTCTCCGGCGCCAGGCGGTAGTTGAGCAGCAGCACGCGGGCGCCGGAGGCGCGGGCGATGCGCGAGCACAGCTCGCGGTGGCTGGTGGGCGAGCCGATTACGTAGCCGCCGCCGTGCAGGTAGAGCACAACGCCGTTGCCGGCATCCGGCGTCGAGACCCACTCCGCCGGCACGCCGCCGGCGCTGACCTCCTGCACCTTCACGTCGGCGCCAAGCGGCGTCTGCGTGCCCACGCCGTCGTACCAGGCGCGCATACCGGGCAGATCGAGTTCGCCAAGCGCCCCCGCCTGCTCTCGGATCTGCGCCGTCAACGCCTGCATCGCCTCGCTCGCCATGGCACACGCTCCTCCGCGCATTCTCGCTCTGCAGCGGCCCGTGCCGGCAGAACGTGGCGGATTCTATACCCGCCCGCGAACGCTGTCCAGACGCGCTCCAACCATACAAGGCGCTTCCGGGGATGCCGCCGCGGAAGCCGCCGCGTGCCTCCGCGGAAAACATGCCTGTTTGCCGAATATCGCGCCAGCCCGGAGCGCCTCTCCCTGCCTCGCTCGGGCTCGGCTGGGCCTTTCCTCCAAGGAGAGGGCGCGGGTCGAGCACTCTCGGTAGCTCTCGAACCTACCCTTCCCGCGTCGGGCCAGAGCGCAGCGCAACGGTGCTCGATGGGCGCTGGGCGCCCATGTCAGACAGAGACTTCCCGTGCGGACGGGCCTTCTGGCGCGGCGGGGTTAGGCGTCGCCGCCGTGCGTGGGCAGGGGCGGCGGCGCTGTGATACAACTGGCGCAGAGGCCGCCGCGCAGGGAACGCCTGAAGGAGCAGCGCCATGACCACCACCACCGCACCGGCGGCAAGCGCCGCGGCAACTGGCAAGCGCTACTTCATCGTCTCCGCCGACTGCCACGTGGCCGAGCCGCCGGACCTGTGGGAGACGCGCATCGACGGCGCCTTCCGCTCGCGCCTGCCGCGCATCGAGGTCGACGCCTCCGGGCAGAAGTGGTCGGTGGTCGAGGGCCACCGACCGGTGCGCGTGCGCGACCTTAAGCTCGAGGGCGAGGACCTGGAGCGCTCGAAGGCCGGCAGCCGCGACCCGGAAGAACGGCTGCGCGACCACGCCCGCGACGGCATCGACGCCGAAATCATCTACCCGAACCGCGGCCTGGCGATGTGGGCCTCGCCCGATCCGCAGATGCAGGCCGCCATGTGCCGCGTCTGGAACGACTGGGCGATCGAGCTCTTCCGCGGCTACGAAGATCGCATGGCGCCGGTGGCCGCCGTCGCCCCCGCGGATGTCGACGGCGCCGTGGCCGAGGTCGAGCGCGTGGCGAAGCTGGGCTACCGCGGCGTCTTCCTGCCGGTGCAGCCGCTGGGCACGGCGCCGCCCAGCGAGCGGCGCCCCGGCTACAACCTGCCGCTGTTCGAGCCGCTGTGGGCGGCGATCGAAGAGACGGGGATGCCGATCAGCTTCCACGTCGGCACGGGCAAAGACCCGCGCACGGCCAGCGGCAACGGCGGCGCCGTGATCAACTACGTCGTGCACGCGCTCTCGACCGCAATCGAGCCGGTGGTGCAGCTCTGCGCCTCCGGCGTGCTGGAGCGCCACCCGAATCTGCGCTTCGTCACGGTGGAGGCCGGAATCGGCTGGCTGGCGTGGACGCTGTGGGCAGCGGACGAGGGCTATCACAAGCACCACTGGGCCGTTTCGCCGAAGCTGCCGCTGCTGCCAAGCGAGTACTTCAAGCGACAGGGCTGGGCGACGTTCGGCGACGACCCGATGGGCATCGACACGATGCGCTACTTCGGCGGCGCGGAGAAGATCCTCTGGGGCAACGACTACCCGCACCACGAAGGCACCTGGCCGCACTCCGCCGATGTAATCGAGCGCACGATGGGCCAGCTACCGCTCGCCGACCGCCGCAAGGTCCTCGGCCTTAACGCCGCCCAGCTCTACGGCTTCAGCGTGCCGCCCGAGCTGCAGCCCGCGTAGCGCGCCGCTCAACGCCCACAAACGGAAAGGGCGGCGCCCACTCCGGGGCCGCCCTTCTCTATATTTCCCTAACACCTGATCCTTGGCCGCCTTACACGTCCAGGTTCTTCACCTGCGTGCTGTGCGCCTGGATGAAGCGCTTACGGTGCTGCACGTCGTCGCCCATCAGGTGGGAGAAGATCTCGTCGGCCAGGGCCGCGTCCTGCACGTTGACCTTGAGCATCGTGCGGCGCTCCGGGTCCATCGTCGTCTCCCAGAGCTGCTGCGGGTTCATCTCGCCCAGGCCCTTGTAGCGCTGGATGCCGGGCTGGCGGCCGTCGCGCAGCTTCGCGATGTAGGCGTCCTTCTCCTTGTCGCTGTAGACGTAGACGGCGTTGCGGCCATGCGTGATCTTGTACAGCGGCGGCTGCGCGATGTAGAGATGGCCGGCCTCGATCACCTCTTTCATGTTGCGGAAGAAGAACGTCAGCAATAATGTGCGGATGTGAGCGCCGTCGACGTCCGCGTCCGTCATGATCACGACGCGGTGGTAGCGGAGCTTCTCCAGCTTGACCTCGCTACCGTAGCCGCAGCCCAGCGCCGTGATCAGGGCGCGAATCTCCTCGTGCGCCAGCATCTTGTCGACGCGCGCCCGCTCGACGTTGAGGATCTTACCGCGCAGCGGCAGGATCGCCTGCGTGCGGCGGTCGCGGCCGTTCTTGGCGCTGCCGCCGGCCGAGTCGCCCTCGACGAGGTAGATCTCGCAGAACTCCGGGTTGCGCTCGGAGCAGTCGGCCAGCTTGCCGGGCAGCATCGTGCCTTCGAGCGCGCCCTTGCGGATCACCGTCTCGCGCGCGTGCTGTGCGGCGATGCGCGCCCGCTGCGAGGTGAGGCACTTCTCAACGATGCGCTTGGTCTCCGCCGGGTGCTCTTCGAGGAACTGGATCAGCCCCTCGGTGACAACGGAGCGGGTGATGCCCTCGACCTCGGCGTTGCCCAGCTTGCCCTTGGTCTGCCCCTCGAACTGCGGCTCGGCGAGCTTGACGGAGATCACCGCCACGATGCCCTCGCGCACGTCGTCGCCGGAGAGGGCCGACTCGTTCTCCTTGAGCAGCTTCGCCTTGCGCGCGTGGTCGTTGAGGGCACGGGTGAGCGCCGTGCGAAACCCGGTCAGGTGCGTGCCGCCGTCCACGGTGTTGATCGTGTTGGCGAAGGCAAGGCAGGACTCGCTGAAGCCGGTGTTGTACTGGATCGCGACCTCGACCGCGACGCCCTCGCGCTCTTTGTCGATGTAGATCGGCGTCTTGTTGATCACCTCGCGCTCGGCGTTGATGTGCCGCACGAAGCTCTGGATGCCGCCCTCGAAGTAGAAGTTGACCTCGTTGTCGTCGCGCTCGTCGGCCAGGTGAATCCAGAGGCCCTTGGTCAAATAGGCCATCTCGCGGAAGCGCTGGGCGAGCGTATCGAAGTCGTAGCCGGCGATGCCGTCCGCGGTCTTGAAGATGTCAGGGTCCGCGATCCAGGCGGTGGTCGTGCCGGTGTGCTCGTCCTCGCGCATCTTGCGTACGGGCTTCGCGTCGCCGGTGGGGATGCCTTTGCGGTACTCCTGCCGCCAGACCTTGCCCTCGCGCCGCACCTCGACCCAGAGCTGGGTGGAGAGCGCATTGACGACGGAGGCGCCGACGCCGTGCAGACCGCCGGAGACCTTGTAGCCGCCGCCGCCGAACTTGCCGCCCGCGTGCAGCACGGTCATCACGGTTTCCAGGGCGGAGCGGCCGGTCTTGGCGTGCTTGTCCACGGGAATGCCGCGGCCGTTGTCGGAGACCAGCACCCAGCCGTCGGCCTTGAGCGTGATCTCGATACGGTCGCCGTAGCCGGCCATCGCCTCGTCGGTGCTGTTGTCGACGATCTCGTAGACGAGGTGGTGCAGGCCGCGGTGGTCCGTGCTGCCGATGTACATGCCGGGGCGGCGGCGCACGGCCTCCAACCCCTCCAACACCTGGATGTTGGAGGCATCGTACTTGCCGTTCACCTGTGCCTCGCGGGGGAGTTGGTCTACCATACATTCGCTCTCATGTGCACGCGCGCCCGCGTGTTCGTTCCCGCGCCCGGCGCGGCAGCCGCACAAACCAACGCTCCTCATCGAGACGGTGAGGCGCGTCGCTGCTCACACAGGTGCAACGGGGCGCAGCAGGCAACACCGAAGTGCACGGATCTCGACCGCGCCCCGCCGCCCTCTGCAACACCATTATAGTCGATGCGGGCCGCTGAAGGCCAGCGCGGGGCGCAAATAATAAATGTAGGGCGCGTGCCTGAACGGAGCCCAATCTACCATGCCGGATGAACGGATAGGCGGCCTGCCGGGCGACAGCGAACCCGGGCGCCAGGTGTTGGTGCGCAAGCTCTGCTTCGACGGGCGGCTCAACTGGGCCATCCGTGGACTGCTGGCGGCGCGGTGCAACGGGCGGGCGACGATCGTTCACCCGCTCGGCACGGCGCTCACCGGGGACGGCAGCACCCTCGCTGTGCTGCGGCATCGCCCCGTGGTGCACTATCTCTGGTCCGACCGCTGGTACAGCGTCTTCGACCTCGGCGAGCCGCACGGACTGCGCCACTGGTACGGCAACGTGCAGACGCCCGCGGTTTTCGACGGCGAGCTGATCTCCTACATCGATCTTGACCTCGACGTAGTGCTGGAGCCGGACGCGCCGCCGCGCCTGGTGGACGAAGACGAGTTTCTCGAGGCGTGCGAGCGGCTGCGCTACCCGGCCGCGGTCGTGGAGCAGGCGTGGGAGGCGACGGCCTGCTTGCTGCGCGCGTTCGCCGGCCGCGTGCACGACTTTCTGCGGCGAAAGCACCTCGGCCCGCTCGACGACCCGACGATCGCCGCATTCGCCTCGCGGTCGGGGCAGTAGCACGTCCTCGCTCTCCGGCACGCTCGCGGCGGTGCTGCGGCCTTCCGTTTACAGGTTGCGCTGCAGCTGCGCGGCGAAGCCAGCAGGCTCGCTGCGGCGCACGACGACCTCCGGCGTGGCGTGCCAGGCGGCGCAGTCGCGCAACGCTGAGGCGATCGCGGCCGCGAGCTCGCCGTCCGGCGCAATCTCCGGCTCAAGGTAGAGGTTGAAGACCTCGAACTGGCCCGCTTTGCGTTGCGCCTTCGCGTCCAGCCGGCCGACCACGGCGTCGCCGTGCAGAATGGCGAGCGTGAAGTAGCCGTAGCGACGCTTCGCTGCCGGCACGTAACATTCCAGCAGGTAGTCGAAGGCGAACGCCTCGCGCAGGCGGGCGCGGTGCCAGATCAGCGGGTCGAACGGGGTGAGCAGCGTCGTGCGCTCGGGGCGCAACGCGCCCGCAGCCGCCTGATCGACCAACGGCAGCTCTTCTCGTGCGATGTAGACTGGCTCAGACCAGCCGTCCACGCTGGCCGGCAGCGCCTCGCCGGCCTCGACCAGCTCGCGCAGCGCCGCGGCGACGCCGGCCTTCGGCAGGCGGAAGTAGTCGGGCAGCCAGCTCGCTTTCGCCACGCCCAGCGCCCGCAGCGCCTTCAGCGTGAGGGCGCGGTAGACCTCGGGCAGCGGCGGCGTGGACGCATCGTCCCAGGCGGGCAGGATGCGCTCGCGCAGGTCGTACAGCCGCTGGAAACGTTCGCGCCGCACGATCATCAGCGCCATCGTGGTGTGCAGATAATCGAGCGCACGCGTCTCCGGCTTCCAGTCCCACCAGCCGCCGCGGGCGGCGCCATCGCCCTCGAAATCCAGCGCCCGCGTGGGGCCACGCTCGCGCACGTGGGCGAGCACACGTTCGGACACCTCGCCGTATTGCCGCAGCCAGCCGTCGCTGCCGTGCACGTCGCGCAGGCCCGCGAGCCGCAGCCGGCGAAACAAGGGAAAGTCCTCGATCGGCAGCATGCAGGCGGCGTGCGCCCAGTACTCGAACAGGGCGCCTTCGGCCAGCAGCTCGTCGAGCCAGCCCGGCGCGTACGCGCCGAGCCGGCTCCAGAGCACGAAGTAGGGACTGCGCGCCACGACGTGGATCGTGTCGATTTGCAGCGCACCCATCTGGCGGATGCAGGTGAGCAGGTCGTCCTTTGTCGCCTGCCGCTCGGGTTCGCGCAGCAACCCCTGCGCGGCGAGCATCAACGCCCGTGCCGCGCTCGCGCTCAGCGTCAGCGACGTGGCCGCCACCCCGTCCGTGCGTCGCTTAGCCATCCGTCGCCACCGTGAGTGAGAGCACCGGCGGCAGGAAGTCGGCGAGCAGCGTCCAGGAGTCGCCGCCGTCGCGGCTGGCGAAGATCTGGCCGGTGCTGGTGCCGACGTAGACGCCGGCCGGGTCGTGCTCGTCGGTGACCATGGCGCCGCGGTAGACGCAGAGATAGGCGCTTTCCTGCGGCAGACCGTTGCGCAGCGGCTCCCAGCTGTCGCCGCCGTCGCGCGTGCGCCAGATCGTCATCTTGCCGTCGTGGAAGGCGCGAAACGCGTCGGCCACGAGCGGGGCGCAGTAGAAGGTGTGTGCCTCATGCGGATGCGCCGCGGCGGCGAAACCGAACTCCGAAGGCAGGCCGGCCGTGACCTCCTGCCAGGTGCGGCCGCCGTCGGCGCTGCGGTAGGCGCCGCAGTGGTTCTGCTGGAAGAGGAAGTTCGGGTCGGCGGGCGAGCGTTCGAGGCGGTGCACGCAGTGGCCGGCCTCGACCGTGGCGTCGGGCATGAAGCCGGCGCGCAGGCCGCTGTTGCTCGCCTGCCAGGTGACGCCGCCGTCCTCGCTGCGGAAGACGCCGCCGGCCGAGATCGTGGCAATCAGGCTGTTGGCGTTGGCCGGATCGAGGCTGACGTTGTGAATGATGAGGCCACCGCCGCCGGGCTGCCACATGCCGGCCTGGCGCGTCGGGTGGTCGGTGAGGCCAGGCACGGACTGCCAGCTTTGCCCCCAGTCCTCGGAGCGGAAGAGGGCGGCCGGGTCGGCCCCGGCCCAGACCTCGCCGGGGTGGTCGGCGTGGCCCGGGCGCACGCACCAGGCGGCGGCCACCGTGCGGCCGTCCTCGGCGGGAAACGCCGGCGAGGGGCCTTTCTCGTCCCAGGTCTGGCCGCCGTCGCAGCTGCGTGGGAACATCGGCCCCCAGACGGCGTGGTTGGCGGCGGCGTAGACGCGGCGCGGGTCGCGCGGGTCTTCGATCAGGTGGTTGAGGCTCCAGCCCTTCAGCACCGGCTCCTCGGTGTGCCAGCTGGCGCGGCCGTCGCAAGAGCTGAAGCGGAAGCCGCCCTTCTTCGTGCCGGCGTAGAGTCGGGTTTGACCCGGCATGGTGATGCTCCTTTCGTTCTGTGTCTTCCACGGCGTGGTGGAGGGCCAACAAGCCCCGGCGCCACGCCTACCCCGCTGCAGATCCGTGCGCGTTCAGGCCGTGACGCCCTGGCCGCGCACGGCGGCGCGGACGCTCTGCATGTGGTTCTCGATGTGGCCGCAGGCGGCCAGCTCGACGATTTGGCGCACGCTCAGCCGCGGCCGGCCCGGCGCCAGCTCGCGGGTGCGCTCGAGCTGCTCAGGTGTCAACGCCCGGATGATGCCGGCGAGATAGGCGGTGTTCTCGTGCGAGGCGCGCAGCACCTCGTCCTTAGCGACGGCGAAGTGCTCGCGCGCGTGGCGGGCGTTGATCGTGTGGATGTCCTCGCCGCCCAGCGGGTCGATCTCGCAGAGGCCGGCGGCGCGCCGGATCGCGCCGGCGATGAAGCGATGCCCCTCGGCGACGTGGCAAGCGACGACGGCCACCGGCCAGCCCTCGGCGGCGCAGAGCGCGTCCCAGCGAACATCGGGGATGGCGGCGATCTCGGCCTCCGCCTCGGTTGCGGACTGCTCGAAGCGCCGCGCCAGCGCCTCGGACTCCGGATTCACGGGCCACCTCACGCGCGGGTGCGCACACTTCTTGATACACCATTACAGCAATGCGCGGCGTAGATGTTATGACGAACACAGAACGTTTGTTCCATTCTGTCGCCATTGGGCACAAATCGCAAGTGTCGCCACGCGGGAGTTTGCGGACGTTTTGTGGCAGATCACCCCGGGGCGCCTAACCCTGACGGCTTCGCCGTCAGGGTTAGGCGCCCCGCCTTCCCTTACAGATGGTTTCAAAACCGGCTCGAGTTCCCGCTTGCAGAGATGCGATCGCACGTGAACGCCGGTTTTGAAACCATGTCTTAACCGATCGGCGCGAGCGCCTCCGCGGACGCGGCGACGCACGTCAGGTCGTCCATCTTGGCGAAGGCGTAGGGCAGGAACTGGTCCGCCGGCACGCTGCCGAGGGTGCGGCCGTGGGTGAAGGTGTCGCCCTCGCTCCAGACGGCGCCGAGCACGCGCACGATGGGGATATCGGCCACGGGGTCGTGCGGGCTGGCGGCGAAGCGGATCGTGCCGCTGCCGCGCACGGCGTTACGGATCGTGGATTCGCTGCGCACGCAGACGAGCAGCGGGTCGTGGTCGAGACCGCTGCCGTCGGCGGCGATCGTGTACTTGAAGTAGAAGTTGTTCACCTCGGAATCGCCGTCGGGCACCGGCTCGCTCAGCTCGGCGTCGAGCTCGATATAGGCGACGCCATGGCGCGTGACCGTGGCGCGGGCGCGGTTGCCTTCGCGTTCGAGCGTGACAGCGGCGAGCTTCTTCGGCTCGGCGTACAGCTCGCGGCCGTAGATCACGGCGGTGTCGGTGCTCATCGGCATGGTGATGCAGTACTGCCCTTCGATTCCACCACCTTCGCCGTAGCGGCAGCGCACGGTGATCGCGCCGCCGTCGAACGGCCCGACGCAGTTGGAGGCGCGGAACGAGCTGATGCCCACCGAAGCCAGCGGCCGCTCCGCCGGCACGAGCGGCGGCGGCAGCACGGCGCGCACGAACGCGGGGTCCGTCTCGAACTGGATCGCGAGGCCGCGGCGGCCCAGAAAGGCCGGCTCGGCGTGCAGGCGCAGCAGCGCGCGGATCTCCTCGGCCGATTTCACATAGCGCGTCATGACGTCCCCTCCTGCGGCGTTCAACGCGGCGCCCTTCGTTCGCCCACAGTATGGCATGGCGGCGGTTGTCGTCGCTGCCGCCGGTTGGGCGCTTGCCGGGAACCGCGCGGGCGCCGGCGTTGTATGACAGATGCATGCACCCCGGCGGAGGCCGACTCTGGAGGAGAGCGAGCTCGTCGAGCGGGCGCGCGGCGGCGAAGCGGCGGCCTACGAGATGCTGGTGCGACGCTACCAGGCGCTCGCCTTCCGCGTCGCCTTCGTACTGCTGGGCGACGCGGCCGAGGCCGAAGACGCCGCGCAGGAGGCGTTTCTGAAGGCGTGGCAGGCGTTGCCGCGCTTCCGTGCGGGCGCGCCCCTGCGGCCCTGGCTGCTGCGCATCGTCGCCAACGAAGCGCGCAACCGGCGCAGCGCGGCCTCGCGGCGCGGCCGCCTGGCGCTGCGCGCGGCCGAGCTGCCGGCAGCCGGCGAGGATCCGCCATCGTCCGAGGATGCGGCGCTGGCCGCCGAGCGCCGCGCCGCGCTGCTGGAGGCGCTCAACGGCCTGCGCCCCGAGGAACGGCTGGTGATCGCCCATCGCTACCTGTTCGAGCTGTCGGAGGCCGAGATGGCCGAAGCGCTGGGCTGTCCGCGTGGCACGGTCAAGTCGCGGCTCTCGCGGGCGCTGGCCCGGCTGCGGGCGCGGCTTGGCGGGGCGGGCGAGGAGGCGGTCGATGACTGAGCGCCGCCGCCCGCTTAGCGACGTCGAGCTGGCGCGCGCCCTGCGCGAGCTGGCCGGCGCCCTCGCCTTCCCGCCGGAGCCGGAGCTTGCCGCGCGGGTGCGCGCCTCGCTGCCACAGCGGCGGCAGGCGCGCCGGCCGCGGCCGTTCTGGGCGCCGCGGCCGGCGGCGGGCTGGCTTGCGGGAGCCGCGCTGCTGTTCGTGGCGCTGCTGGCCGGGCTGGCGTTGCTGCTCTCGCCCTCCGCTCGCAACGCCGTGGCCGACCGCCTCGGTCTGCGCGGCGTGCACATCACGCTGGCGCCGAGCCTGACGCCGCACCCGCGGCCGAGCGCCACGCCGGCCGGCTCGCCGGCGGCGACGGCGCTGCAACTGGGCGAACCCGTGTCGCTGGCGGAAGCGGAGGCGGCCGCCGGCTTCCGTGTGTTCGTGCCCGCCGCGCTGGGAGCGCCGAACGCGGTCTACCTCGATCGCAGCGTGCCGGGCGGCGCGGTAACGTTGCTCTACGCGCCGCGGCCGGGGCTGCCGCCCGCGGCAACGACGGGTGTGGGCCTGCTGCTCAGCGAGTTTCGCGGCGGCATCGAGCCCGATTTCCTCGGCAAGGGCGTGAGCCCGGGCACCACGCTCACGCCGCTGACCGTGGGCGGCGAAGCGGGCTGGTGGCTGGAAGGAGCGCCGCACGTCGTTTTCTACCACGCGCCGGACGGCCAGGTGCGGCAGGACCGCATCCGCCTGGCGGGCAACACGCTGCTGTGGGAGCACGGCGCGCTGACGCTGCGGCTGGAGGCAAACCTTGCGCGGGACGCGGCCCTGCGCATCGCGGAGTCGGCCCGTTGAGGCCGCGGCGGGAACCGATCGGCGGCGCGGGATGTAAGACGTGCAGACCCGAGCTGCGGATCGATCAAGGAGCCGGATATGCGTACGTCTCGCTTGCTTCATGCCCTCCTGCTCGCCGGCGGTGTCGCGTGCCTCGCCTGCGGCGCGGGCGCGGCGTCCCGCCAGCAGTCGCCATCCTCGCCGGCCGCGGCGCGGGGGAGCAGCGCCGGGCAGCCGCCGCCCAACGGCGAGCGCGTCTTCGTGCGCGTGGCCGGCGCATCGGCGGAGCAGATCGCCGTGATCGACGCCGCCGGCGGCGCGATCGAACGACTGCTGCCGGACGGCGTGCCGGCGCCGGACTGGTCCGCGCTCTATACGGTCGCGCCGCGCGGCGGCGCCAGCACGCAGACCATCGTGCAAGCGATCGATCCGGCCAGCGGCGCCGTGCTGCGCCAGCAGGCGCTCGACGGCGACTACGCGCTGGCCGCAACCGACCTGGACGGCACGCCGGGCGGCCTTTCGCCCAGCGGCCGCTGGCTGGCGCTGACCGCAACCTCACACGGCGACTATGCCGCACGGAGCAGCGAGCTTGCCGTGGTTGACACCAGCTTCATGACGCCGCCGAAACTGGTGGCGCTGGACGGCAGCTTCGAGTTCGACGCGCTCAGCGACGACGGCGCCTCGCTGTTCCTCACCGAGCGCACACGGCCCGACGTCAACGGCTCGCTCGACTACCGCGTGCGCCGCTTCGACCTGAACGCCGGCGCGCTCGATCCGACGATCGTGGTGGAGAAGGGCGGCCCTGAGCAGATGCGCGGCCTGCGCCTCACCGCCGTGGCCGCGCCGAACGGGGACCGGCTCTACAGCCTCTACACCAACGGGCCGGACGGCGCCTTCGTGCACGCGCTCACGCTCTCCGGACGCTTCGCCGTCTGCATCGACCTGCCGAACCCGCCGGGGCGCGGTGCCGCGGCGGGCTCGCCTGCGCAGGAGGATCTGCTGCTGGCCTGGTCGCTGGCCTTGAGTCCGGGCGGCAGCCTGCTCTACGCGGTGAACAGCGCCAGCGGCCAGGTTGTCACGATCGACCTGAACAGCAACACGGTGCGTCGCTCCGTGATGCTCGGCGCGCAGCCGCCTCGGTTACGCGGGCCGCTTGAGGCGCTGCTGCAGTGGCTCGCACCGGCTCCCGCCGCGGCCAAGCAGCTCATGCACGGCGGCGCCGCACTCTCGGCGGATGGCGGCACACTCTTCGTCGCGACCGGCAACGGCGTACTGGCGATCGATACGGGCACGTTGCAGCCGCGCGGGCGGATACTCGGCGGCCAGGCGATCGTCGGCCTGCGCCTCAGCCCCGACGGCGCTCGCCTCTACGCGCTGCCGGCGGATGGAAACGACCTGCTGGTGTTCGCTGCCAGCAGCGGCGGTCTGCTCGCCCGGCTGCAGACCGGCGGGCGGCCGGAGCGGATCTGGCAGGCGCGCTAAGCCATGGTTTCAAAACCGGCTCCATCGTCGTGTGCTGCGCGTGCATGACCACCAGAACGCTGGTTTTGAAACCATCTGTAAGCGCGCGAGCGACCGAAAGCCGTGCGCGCCTCAAGCGGTCGCCGGCTCAACGCAGCGGGCGCACGTGCTCGGGCGCGGCCTCCTTCACCGCCGCGCGGCCGCCGATCTCGATGTCCAGGCGCACGCGGTAGTAGCCGTTCTCCAGGCGCTCGTCCACCGTGCCGGGCTGCCAGTCCGGCGCGGCGTGCTCGCCGGGCAGGATGCCGGCGGCGACGTCCACCAGCACACGCTCGCCGGGCTGAAACTCGGCCATCGTCCCGCCTCCCCTGCCGGTGCGCTGCCCCGGCTCCGACGCATGCAGTGTAGGGGCGGACCGCCGCGCTGTTGATACTCCCGGCCGGCAATGCGGTGGTCAGGCCACGAGGCGCACCGTCCAGAAGTCGCTGGCGAGGGTCGCCTGCACGAGGTAGGCGTAGGGCATGGTGCAGTAGCCCTGCATACCCCAGCCCGTGCCCCAGGAGTTGCGTACGATGAAGCGTTGACTGGCGTCATCGTAGCCTACCGCGACGACGGCGTGCCCACCGATCACGGTCTCCGTCGGCGCCGGCAGCGGCACCACGCCCGTCTGCGCCACCTGCTGGCTCTCGAAGCTGTCGTAAACGGTGAAGCCGAAGATCACCGGGAAGCCGGAGGCGATGCAGCCCTTGATCTGCATCAGGTCCTGCAGCACGCGCTGATACTGGATGGCCCGGTTCTGCAGCGCGTCGCGGTAGCACTTCGCGGACGGCTTTTTCGCAAACTGCGCCGGATCGTACGGCCACTCGCTCTCGGGGCATACGCCCTGTTTAGCGATGCTCTTGACGCCGTCGCGGATGCGGGCGCCCGCGTCGGTGCCCGTGGTGCCCTCTATCGCCCGCTCGTTGTAGTAGACGAAGAGGCGCGAGGGGGTGAAGCTGGCCGCCAGTTGCTGTTTGAGCTCGTCGAACTGAAAGGCGCCGGCGATGGCGTTGGCCGTGCAACTGCCGAGCTGCCCCTGGTCGTAGACGGGCGGACACTGGGGGCGCAGGTCGGCGCTGCTCGGCAGCGTGATCAGGACGGCCGGTGGCGCGGCGTAGAGATAGTCGCGGTAGTCTGGCTCGTCGGGAATCCAACCGTAGCGGGCGGTCTTGCGAGGCATAGTGACACGTTCCTCTCACATTACCTGCCGGCCCGCCGATCGGCCGGAGGGCCGGTCTCATCCACGACGCCGGACACAGCGATTGTGCGGCGCTCTACCGTATGAAACGATCAACTGCTGCATTCTGAAGGATAGACCGTGTCCTTATTATACCCCACGATTCGTGAGAGCGGCCGGCGCCGACGCGCGGGTGCTATGCTGCCGGCATGCACCTCTTCCTCAATGCCCTGCTGCTCGACGGGCTCGGCGGCTACCAGCAGCGCGGCGCCCTGCTGGTGGAGGACGGCCGCATCGCCGAAGTCGGCCCGCGGCTGGCCGAGCGGCGGCGCGACGGCCTGACCGTGATCGACCTGCAGGGCCGCACGCTGATGCCCGGCATGATCGACACGCACTGCCATCCCGGCGGCGGCGACTACGACCCCACACACGAGAACGAGCCACCCGGCATGCAGGCGCTGCGCACGGTGGAGGCGGCGCAACGCACGCTGCGCGCCGGCTTCACCACGATCCGCAGCGCCGGCACGAAGTACGGCGTGGACGTGGATGTGCGTGACGCGATCCGCGAGGGGCTGGTCTGGGGGCCGCGCATCATCGCCAGCGGGCCGGGCATCACCTGCACCGCCGGCCACGGCCACTTCTGGGCCAGCGAAGTCGACGGGCCGGACGCGATCCGCGCCGAGGTGCGGCGGCAGATCCTGCGTCTGGGCGTGGACAGCATCAAGATCCTTGCCATCTCCGGCGGCATCGCCACGGCGAACCAGGAGATCGACACCGAGCACTACACCGTGGAGGAGATCGCCGCCGCGGTCGACCAGTCGCACAAGCTGGGCAAGCTGAACCAGACGCACGCGATCAGCCTCAAGGGCATCCGCAACGCCGTCGAGGCCGGCGTGAACTCGATCGACCACGGCATCTACCTGGATGAGGAGGTCTGCCGGCGCATGGCCGAACGCGGCATCTATCTCGTGCCCACGTTCGGGCCGTTCGTCTACTACGAGTTCAAGCGCATTGCCGAGCCCTGGCGCTGGCAGCGGGCGCTGGGTGTGCACGAGCAGCACGTGCGCAGCTTGCAGACGGCGCTGGCCTGCGGCGTGCCGATCGCGCTGGGCAGCGACAACGGCGCGCCCAGCCGCTTCAAGGCCGGCGATAACGCCGAGGAGTACCAGTTCATGGCCGAGGCGGGCATGAAGCCGGAGCAGGCGATCGCGGCCGGCGCGATCGGGGCGGCGCGGCTGCTGCGGCTGGACGCCGAGATCGGCTCGCTGGAGCCGGGCAAGCAGGCCGACCTCGTCGTGATCGACGGCAACCCGCTGCAAGCGATCACCGCGCTGAAAGAGCGCGTCGTCTTCGTGATGCGCGGCGGCACGGTCTACCGCGACGACCTGGCGCTGGCCGACATCAGCGGGAGAGTCGCCGCGTCTGGATTTGCCTGAGCCGCGTGCGGCTGGTCGCCGCGGGCAGTGATGGGGTGCACGGGCACGCCATGCTCTACCTCCTGGGGGGTGCGTCTCGTGCCGGGAAGTCAAAGCTCGCTCGGCGCCTGCTGGTCGCGCGGCAGGTTCCGTACCTGCCGATCGACATCCTGATGATGGGGATCGCCAACGGCCTGCCGGTAGCCGGCATAGACCCCGACGCCGCCGAAGTGGTGATCGGCGAGCGGCTTTGGCCGGTTGTGAGGGCCATGGCGGTCAACGTGCTGGAAGAGTCGTATGACTTTCTGTTCGAGGGCGCGGCCCTCCAGCCCAGGCACGCGGCGGAGCTGCATCAGGCCTGGGGCGAGGCCGTACGCATCTGCTTCATCGGTTACACGAGCGCGGATCCCGTGCGCAAGCGGCGCGAGATCCGCGGCTTCGGCGGTGAAGCGAACGACTGGGTCAGGCAGCACACGGACGCGCAGCTTGACGGCCTGATCACGGAGATGCTTGCGTACAGCCGCTTTCTGAAAGAGGAATGTCGGCAGTACTCGCTGCCCTATGTCGACGGCTCCGCGGACTTCCTGGACGCACTCGATCGCGCCTTCGCGATCCTCACTGCCCCGTAGCGGTGTGCTGCAGGCCGGTGTCCGTTTCCGGGCCGGATAGCGCAGAGCCGATCAGATGCCGCCGTGCCGGCGTCCACAAGCTACTGGCGGCGGCAGGCGCAGGAGATCTGCGGGGCTGTAGACGTCTCTACCGAGGCCGCAGAATGCCCTCTATTCGTTTCGTTGTCGTGAGTCGGCATCATGCATAAGGTGGCCAGGTGCCGGCGTCCGGCGCCCGGCACCGCCTGGCCGATACCGGGAACGTGGGGCAGCCGCCATCGCGGGCTGCCGCGATTATTCTCATGCTCCCTCATGCTCCAGGAGTTCCGCATCGTGGGCAAAGTCATCGTCAGTAACATGGTTTCGCTGGATGGATTCTACGAAGGGGAGAACAGGAGTCTCGGCGCGCTGTTTCGCTACACGCACCCGGACTACCGCGGCGACGACCGGTTTGACCACTACAACGCCGAGCGCCTGCGCAGCGCGGGCGCCTGGCTGATCGGCAGCGGCTCCTTCTTCCTGAGCTGTAAGGAGTACTGGACGGGAATCCTTGACGGCGCGCCGGCCACCGCGATCAGGCAAGAGATCGCGCGCTTGATGCGTGATATCGAGAAGGTCGTGATCTCGGATCAGCTCGGCGCTGATGAGCTGGCGCCGTGGCACAACACGCGCATCGCGAGTAGAGCGGACGCGCACCAGGAGGTGCGGGCGCTCAGGCAGCAGGACGGCGGAGAGATCCTCATCCTCGGCGGGCGCACGCTGTGGAACGACCTGCTCGTGCACGACCTCGTCGACGAGCTGCACCTGACCTATTCCCCGGTGATCGCCGGTGCAGGCACGCCGCTGGTCATGGGTCAGCCAGGCGTATCGCTGAAGCTGATCGAATCGCGAACCTGGGAAAGCTCCGGCAACCTGCTCGCCTGCTACGCCGTCGGCCGCCACTTTTGATACGGACGCGGGCCACGCTGGGTCCAACCGATGCATCGGCTGCACGGGTCGTGCCGGCAAGCGGACTACGCAACGCTGCCATCAGCGCGCCGCGCCAGCCGCAGCAGACCGCGGCCGGCACCCAGCAGCGCCAGCCCCGCGCAAACCGAAAGCAGCGGTGCGCGGCCGTGGCGTGGTGCGCCGCCGCTGCCAAGCGGCGCGAGCCGTGTTGCCCGCACAGCCGGGTTGGGCTGAACCGCGAAGTAATCAGAGGCGAGGAAGACCGGCTGCTGACCCGCCACGGGTCCGGTTGGCGGCGGGCCGAGACCGCTCGCGAGCCGCCGCGGCGGGCCGCCGGCAACCGGCGCGGCCCACAGCTCCAGCGTGCCGTCGGAGGGTCGCGACCGGGTGAAGACGACCCAGCGGCCATCCGGTGTCCAGGCCGGTACATCATCGCCCCAGCCGTCCGCGCCGGGGTCGAGCTGGCGCAGGCCGCCGTCTGGCGTCGCCAGCCAGATGCGGCGTGCGGCGGAGGGAGCGACAGGGCCACCGGCGGCACTGCCGGGGTCGTGCGCCCGTACGAAGGCGATCAGCCGGCCGTTAGGCGACACGGCGGCCACGGTATCGGCCGCCGTACGGTCGTTGGTGAGTTGCCGCTGGGCGCCGGTTGCCGTTTCGGTCAGGTAGAGATGCTTGTCGGTGTAGGCGAAACGCCCGAGCGGTCCCGACAGGACGACGAAGGAATCGTCGGGCGCCCACGCCACAGTGCCACGAGCCAGCCCGCTGCCGAGGGCGATCGGCGCGCCGCCATCCACCGGCACGGCGTAGAACGGCAGCCCATCGGCGCGGCAGGAGCTGCACGGCATCGCCGGACCAACGCCGACCGTGAGGAAGCGGCCATCGGGCGAGAACCAGGCGACATCTGGCACGCCGAGCTGGCCGCAGCAGTCGTTCGGCATTTGCAGTTGCGTTCGTTTGCCGGCGAGCGGATCGCCAACGGTCAGCCAGAGGGTGGTGTCGGCGGTGTAGTTGAAATCCTTCGGCAGCGGCGTCGACGGCAGCGCGTTGAAGCGTGCCAGCGCCAGCTCGCGGCTGTCGGGCGACCAGGCGATCGGCTCCCAGTGCACGCCAACCTTGCCTGTCACACTCGGTTCGAACGTGGGCGAGATCGGCCCGCGCAGGCGATGCTCGGTGATCCAGGCGATGGCCGGCGCCCAGTGGGGGTTCGGGGCGCTGCGGTCGTAGTCGGGGTAGGCCCACGAGTCGCCGTCGGGCGAGACAACGCCCCAGAACGCGGGAAAGCCGGCCTGTTCGGCGCCGCCGGCCGCGGTCCAGCGCCAGACCGCTGCGGGGTCGGGCGGACGGCTCTTCACGAAGGTGAGCACAGAGCCGCTCGGATCCCACGCCGGGTCGAGGTTATCGCCGTCTGTCGTGAGCCGGATCTGACGGCCCGTCGCTGTATCGAGCAGAAAGAGGTCGCCGGCGCGGATAACGGCGATGGTTGCCGCCGGCACCTCCTGTCGGGTCGCGGCCTGCACCGGCATCTGCGAGAGACTGAGCGCGGCGAGCAGCAGAAGCAGCGGAACGGGCGAGGCGTGCCGACGCACGCCTGAGATCACGTTCCGGGGGTTGGTCAGGAACAGCAGCGCGCCGTCGGACAGGCCCAGGGTGCGGCTCATTGCAGGCGGCGCACGGCGGCGAGGCAGTCGGCCACGCTGCCGCCGTCCTTCTCGGCGATGTCCTGCAGGGCCGCGATCGCCTCTTGCAGCGCCTGCCAGCGCGCCTCGGCACGCACGGCGGCGCCGTAGGCGGTGACCTGGGCGTCGACGCTCTGCCAGTTGCCGGATCGCAGCGCATCGGTCACGCGCTGCTTCGCCTGGTCGACGCCGAAGTCGGGCATCTGCGCCCCCTGGGTGCTGGTGCTTTGATCACGCCATTCGCACCGCCAGCACCGGTTGTATCGATTGTACGCAACAAGCCGTGGCGGCGGTGACGCCCGGACGGATGTCACCAGGGCCCTACGCTGCCCCGGGCGGCCGCTGCACAGCGCGCACGCACGCACCCTGTCCGCCGCCGCGCAGCGCGATGGGCCGAAGGAAGCAGCGCGGCGGTGAGCCAAGGCCGCCTGCGCTCCGTACTAGGGGTGACCGGTTCAGTTCTCGCGGCCGCCAATCCCGTGTGTGCAATCGGCGGCGACTGCACACGATTCAGCCTGCCCATCGCTGCTGCTCTCCTAATTCAGCATATCGCATAAGGAGTCGATCGATGTTTCCCAGCCGGATACGCATGCTCAGCGTCGCGATCCTGATCGGCGTGGCGGTGCTGGTTGCCGCCTGCTCGAGCAAGAACAATGCCAACACGGCGGCCAAGCCGACGGCGACGATCAGCACCCTGTCGGGTGTCAGCACCGTGGTCGATCTCAACCCGGACACGGCCAAAGTGCTTGCGGACAACCACGTGATGGTGGCGCCCGTCGGTCCGGCAACGGCCGCGCCGAGCGGCGGCACCACCGCCGTTAGCTTCCCGATCACCGGCGGCCACGTCTCGATCTACCCGCAGAACGACCTACCCTTCATCCGCGGCAGCGTCAGCCACTCCGGTGGCTTGACCTTCTCGGCCGGCGATAAGACGCTCACCGCGACGAATTTCGTCGTCGATCCCGGTGCCTCCACCTTGACGGCAACGGTCGGCGGCCAGCAGGTGCAACTGCTCGATCTCGACGGTCATGACGTGAAGGTGACCAAAGACGCCCAGGGCATGGTGCACCTGGACGGCACAGTGGCTGAGCTTTCGAGCGCCGCCGCCAGCGCCCTCAACCAGACGTTCGGCGTCAGCATCTTCAAGCAGGGCATTCCGATCGGCGTGGTGCATATCACCGCGACCGGAACGTAAGACCCAGCAACGTTGCTCGCGGCGGCGAGGCAGGCAGACAAGCCTCGCCGCCGCTGCATTGCCGTTTGATGTCGGCGCGGCCCACGTCGGCGCCGCGCCGGGCGCCGATCAGCGCCAGGGTTCGCCGCTCCAGCCGTCGAGGTCGTACTCGGCCAGGCAGCTTTCCACCAGTGCCTGCATCTCCTCCAGCCGGCCGCGGCGGCGGTTGAAGCCGAGCACGTCCAGCCGCACCTGCTCGTGGTTGCCGCCGTAGTTGCGCTCGTAGAGCGTGTGGCGGGCGCCGAACTCGCTGCCCACCGCGTCCCAGAGCAGCTTGAACAGCTTGATGCGGTCGTGCGCGTCACCGCCATCGCCGCTGCCGCGGTAGAAGCGATCGATCAGCGGCCGCAGCTCGGCGTTCTGCAGGTCGCGGAAGCTCGAGGGCACGACGAGCGGGCTGCCGCCGAGCGTCTGCGCCACGACCTCTTCCACCTTCGGCCAGGCCATCGCCCCGAACAGGCGCACCAGCACGGCGAACTCGGCCTTCGGAATCGCCATGCCGCCCGGCCCCTCCTGCGGATCCAGCGCCAGCGCCGCCGTCAGCGCCCAGAGCAGGTTACCCCAGCCCATCAGCTCGCCGAGCTGCGCCTGCACACCGCGGAAGCCGTCGGTGCCATTCGCTTCCAGCGCCCTGGCGATCAGGCCGCAGACGAAGTCGAACTTGACCGCCAGCCGCGTGCCGGCTTGCAGCGTGTAGCGGTTCATGAAGCCGGAGGCGGGGTAGAAGCCCGTTGCCTTCTGCACGTCGCGGTAGACGAGCACGTTCTCCCAGGGAATGAACGCCTCGTCGAAGATCACGATCGCGTCGTTCTCGTCGAAGCGGCTGGAGAGCGGGTTGTCCCACGGCGACTCGGCCGTCTGCTCATACGAGCGACGGCAGATCAGCGTCTTGCCGGGCGTGTTCATCTCCGCGATGAAGACCAGCGCATAATCTTCGGCCTTACCCTGCTGCAAATGCGCGGCGCTGTTTTGTGCGACGAAGGTCGCGTGCGTGAGTGCCGAGCCGGTGGCGAGCATCTTGGCGCCGCTGACGATGATGCCGTCGTCGCGCTCGCGCACGACGTGGACGTAGACGTCATCGACCTCGTGCACGGGCTTGTTGCGGTCGATCGGCGGGTTGATCAGCACGTGGTTGAGAAAGAGCGCCCGCTCCGCGAAGCGCCGGTACCAGCGCTCGGCGTTCTGCTGAAACGGCGCGTAGAACTCGGGTGCGGCGCCGAGCGTGGCCATGAACGCGGCCTTGTAGTCGGGCGTGCGCCCCATGAAGCCGTACGACAGCCGCGCCCAGGCGGCGATCGCCTCGCGCGCCGCCAGCAGCTCGTCGGCCGAGTAGCTGGGCATGAAGAACTTGTGCGTGGTGATACCCTGCCGGTCGGCGCCGAGCAGGACCTGCTGCTGCGCGGGATCGTGCAGGGCGTCGTAGAGGCGGGCGACCGAGCGGGCGGCGTTGCGGAAGGCGGGATGCGCGGTCACGTCCGCCACAGGCTCGCCGCCGATGAAGACGCGGCGGCCGTCGCGCAGGCCGGCGAGGTACTCCTCGCCCGTGAGCAGCGACGTCTGCCTTGTCTCGCCCATGTGGCGCAGCCCCCCATCTTGCCGGCCGCGCCGGCCCGTGCACGCTCGTTGCGCGGCGCGGCAGGCACAGTTTGGCGCAGCCGGCCGTCTGCCTCAAGCCGCGGGCGACGGCATCCTGTACGCTGTCTCCCGTCCGCACACGTTCCCACACGTTCCAAGGAGGTCCGCGCATGGCCCGCCTGCCCTACCGCACCCGCGAGGAGCTGCCCGAGCAGTACCGCTACCTGTTCGACAACCTGGCCCGCGACGGCGGCCGTGTCGGCAACATCTTCCGCACGCTGGCCTGGAGTCCGAACTCGCTGCACCAGTTCCTGCGCCTCGGCAACGCGATCTTGAACCATTCGCAGCTCGACCCGCACCTGCGCGAGCTGGCGATCCTCACCGTCGGCCGCGTGACCGAGGCGGTCTACGAGTACGACCATCACATCGCCATCGCCCGGCGCGTGGGCGTGACGGAGCAGCAGATCGACGCGCTGCCGGTGTGGGAGCGCCACCCGGCGTTCAATGAGCAAGAGCGCGCCGTGATCCGCTACGCGGAGACCGTGACGCGCGACGTGCGCGTCTCCAACGCCGTGTTCGACGCCTGCCACGCCTTCCTGGGCAACGAGCAGATGGTGGAGCTGGCGCTGGCCGTCGGCTTCTACAACCTTGCGGTGCGCTTTTTGGAGCCGATGCAGGTGGAGCTGGAGTAGCGGCGCTCAGGCTTCCGGCGGCAGCGGCCGCAGCATCAGCGCCTCGCGCAGCGCCGGGTTCGAGGGGTGCGGCGCCGTGTCGCCGCTGAAGGCGAAGCCGTGGCGCTCGTACAATGCGATGGCCGGCGCGTTGCCCACCGTGACCCAGAGCCGCAACTGGCCGGCGCCGCCCGCCCGTGCCCAGGCGACCACGGCCTCGATCAGCTGCTGCCCGAGGCCGCGGCCGCGCACGGCCGGATCGACCCACATCGAGGCCAGCTCGACCTCGCCCGGCGGCGTCTCCTCGTCGACCACGCCGCCCGCCAGGCCCAGCCAACGCCCGCCGTCTTCGGCCACGAACAGCGCGTCGATGTTGCCGGCCGCGGCGCCGCTCGCGCGCTTGCTCCAGACGGCGTCGGGCCGTTGCTCGGTCTCGGCCAGCGTGCTGCCAAACGCCGTGGGCGCCTCTGCCAGCGCCCGCAAGCGGATCTCGCGCAGCCGCATCCCCTCATGCGCCAGAATGCGGCGGATCTGGACGACGGCAGGCGGGTCACTCACGATCTCAACTGTCTCACATGTGCCTGAGGATCTGGCGGACCGGATGGTCGAGCGCGGCGGCGATCGCGCTTAGCTCTTCGGCGTTCAGCCAACCGCGCTCCGGGTTCTCCGCGCTAAGCACGAACCGGGCGAATCCCGCCGGCCAGTCGTAGGCAAGGTCGTTGAGCGATGTCTGCGCGCCGCAGCAGGGCGTGGAGACAGCAAGCTGCGTGAACTTCATGGCATTTGCCTCGTCCATCCGCTCTTGCCACCAGCCAGCATCAAGTATGGCTGCGCAGGCGGGACAGCGCAGTTCCTCCCAGTTGGCGCCCTGGTGAACGAATGTGATCTCGTCGTAGACCTTGGCGCAAATCCCGCCATCGCCGGAGTGTAGCGGGAAGAGCGTGCGATAGAGGTCAAGAGCGGCGGCCGCGGTCTCGGCGCCCGGCACCCAGGTGGGGTTGGTTGGAATTACAAGCACCCAGTTCGTGCTCACGCCGCCCCACCCGATCCGCGTCCTCGCTCGTAGGCCTCCATCACCGCGTTCGAAAGCGGCTCGAGCGAAGGCCGGATAACCTTCACGCCCGCCTCGGCAGCAAACCGATCGTAGAAGTCTTTGGCGTACTTGAACGAGCCATGGCCGACCCAGAATGCGGTGAGCTCAGTTCCGTTGGCGGCGCACCACTGTGCTGCGCGAATGGTCTCACGCACGGTTACCGGAGACGGTGGATAGGCGAAATACGAGCGACCGCGTTCGAAGTGGGCAGTCGGTTCGCTGCCCGACAAGAGTATGATGCGGCGCCCTCTCGTTGGACACTCCCTAAGGATTGCCTGCGCCAGTAGCAGGGCCGCGTGGAGGTTGGTTCCGGGCACTCTCTCATGCCAATTGAGATTGGCAAGCTGCTCGCGCCAGATCTCGCGGGCATAGGCCGAATACTGCACGACATGCAGCGCATCGTGTGGGTAGCACTCGCGAACGATGTTATCGAGCGCGAGTGCCGCGTTTTTCAGCGCCGGGAAGGCTCCATACCGGGAGGCGTCCCGGCTATAGTCGATCCCGAGCACAGTAGCGATTGCTCGCTTCTTCACCGGACTGTCTGCCGCCACGTCTATTCCCTATTCCCCACAAGCGCGGCGCGCTCGGCCAGGTACTGCTCCGTGGCTTTCTTCTGCGCGTTGGCCATGGCGGAGCCGAACTGCTGGCGGTTCTCCGTCATCCAGTTCCACGAATACTCGGTCATCTGCGCCGAACCCTGGAAGCGCGGCGCCACGGCGCGGGCGAACAGCTCGTACGACCGGTGCGTGGCCGCCTGGTCGGCCCAGTCGTGCGCGAGGAACAAATAGCTGCCGAAGCCGCCCGTCTTCGCCAGCAGCCGCTCGATCTGCGCCGCGGCCATCTCCGGCGTGCCGATCACACCGAACTTCGATTCGTTCATCGCGTCGATCACGCTGTCGATGTCCTGGCTGTCGCCCGGCTTCATGCCGAAGGCGGCGCTCAGGCCGAAGTAGCGGTGCCAGTCCATCAGGCCGTAGCGCACCTCCTCGCGCGCCTGCTCGACCGTCGGCGCGATGTGCATCGGCCCGACCAGGCGCCAGGCGCGGCGATCGACGGCCCTGCCGTAGCGCTGCGCCTGCTCCTCCATGATCTGCCAGGCGGAGCCGAGCGCGTCGAAGCCGAGGGCCGAGGTGGCGCCGATGTTGAGCAGGCCGAGGCCGAAACGCCCGGCCAGCCGCGGCCCCGCGGGCGAGATCGTGGCCGCGATCGCGATCTCGAAGTGCGGGTAGGTGTAGGGCCGCAGCTGCAAGCGCGCGTCCTGCAACGCGAACCAGTCGGTCTGGCGGTTCACCGGACCGTCGTTGGCCAGCAGCGCCACGATCGCCTCGACCGACTCCTCCATCATGCGCCGCTGCTCGCCCGTGTCGATGCCCATCATGTAGGCATCGGAGGGCAGGGCGCCGGGGCCGACGCCGAACATCGCCCGGCCGCGGGTGAGATGGTCGAGCAGCACCATGCGGTCGGCCAGGATCAGCGGGTGGTGGTAGGGCACGCTGGAGACGCCGGTGCCGAGCCTGATGTGGCGGCTGCGCTCGGCGGCCGTGGCGATGAAGACCTCGGGCGCGGCGATGATCTCGTAGCCGCCGGAGTGGTGCTCGCCGATCCAGGCCTCGTCGTAGCCGAGGCGGTCGAGGTGCTGGATCAGCTCCAGATCGCGTTCGAGCGCGAGCGTGGGGTTCTGGCCCGCGGGGTGAAACGGCGCAAGGAAGATGCCGAAGCGCAGCGGTGCCGGCATGGTGACGCCCTCTTTCGCCGGCCCGCCGGTTCAGGCGCGGCGGGCCATGCGTAAGAGGTAACAGCGTGCGCCGCGTTTGTAAACCGGCGCGGCCCGGCCGCGGGACCGTGGCCGGCGTGCTACAGTAGCCGGCATCCACATCGGTCCTGGCCAGGTCCGTCGCAGCACTGGCCGGGAGGACACAGATGACCGCCACGGCCGCCCCCGATCTGCTCGCCGCCGCCCGCGCGCTCGCGCCGCTGATCCGTGCCCACGCGGACGAAACGGAGCGCGAGCGCTGCCTGGCGCGGCCGGTGGTGGAGGCGCTGCGCGCGGCGGGGCTGTACAGCATGTATGCGCCGCGCTCGCTGGGCGGGCCGGAGGTCGCGATCGCCACGGCGGCGCGGGTCGTCGAGGAGGCCGCGCGCGCCGACGGCGCCACCGGCTGGAACGTGATGCTGACGGGCGACGCCGGCGTGCTCAGCGGGTTCGCCGCCACCGCCGAAGCGCGGGCGGCCTTCGCCGGCAAGCCGACGCCGATCCTGGCCGGCTCCATCAATGCCCTCGGCAGCCTCAGCCGTGTGCACGGCGGCTACCGCGTGAGCGGGCGCTGGCCCTTCGGCAGCGGCTGCCAGCAGGCCGACTGGTTTGTGGGCGGCGGCGTGCTGTGCGACGAGACGGGACCGGACGGCGAGCCGCAGCGGCGCCAGGCGCTGATCCCCGCCGTCGAGGTGCAGATCGTCGACACCTGGCGCACGGCGGGGCTGCGCGGCACCGGCAGCCACGACTGGACCGTGCAGGACCTGTTTGTGCCCGAGGGTCGGGTAATGAACCTCAACCCCGAGGCGCCGTATGAGCCGGGGCCGCTCTACGCCTTCCCGTTTTTCGCCACGCTGGCCGTTGCGAAGGCAGCCGTGGCGCTGGGCATCGCCCGGCACGCGATCGACACGCTTGTGGAGCTGGCGCAGGCGAAGACGCCGGCCGGGCAGACCAACCTGCTGCGCGAGCGCGCCGCCGTGCAGGCCGACGTGGCCCGCGCCGAGGCGTTGCTGCGCTCCTCCCGCACCATGCTCTACCAGACGATCGACGAGGTCTGGGCCGATGTCGCGGCAGGACGCAAGGCGACGCTTGAGCAGCGCGCCCTGCTGCGCCTCGCCGCGGCGGACGGCGCCCACAAGGCGGCACAGGCGGTGGACCTGATGTACAACGCCGGCGGCGCCAGCAGCATCTACGAGAGCAGCCCGCTCGAACGCTGCTTCCGTGACGTGCACGTGGTCACGGCGCACATGATGGTGCAGCAGCCGGTCTACGAGGTCGCCGGACGGGCGCTGCTGGGCCTGCCGCCGGGGACGCGGATTTTCTGAGCGCGGCGCCGGCGTCGGGCGACCCGTACGGCGTGCGTCTGCGCAGCGCACGCATCAGCGATTTACATACAGTCTGATGGTATGTAAAAGTGAAGGGCAGCGGGGCGCCGCTCAATCCAACCACCCAATCACGAAGGTGAGTTATGCCTGCACTCCAGGGAATCGCCCATGTTGAACTCACGGTGCGCGATCTCGATGCCAGCGAAGCCTGGTACGCGAAGGTGCTTGGCCTGCGCCGTGTCTGGGAGGGCCGCGACGAGGCGCAGCAGATCACAGCCCGCGCCCTGCTGGAGCCGCAGAGCCGCGTCGTGCTCGGACTGACGCAGCACCTCGCGCAAACGGGCGAGCGCTTCGACGTGCGCCGCCCAGGACTCGACCATCTCTCCTTCGCCGTCGCCGACCGCGCCGAACTGCGCGCCTGGGAGCAGCGGCTGGCCGAGCTCGGCCTCGACTACACGCCGGCGGAGGAGTGGTCGCACGGCGCCGGCCTCACCGTGCGCGACCCGGACGGCATCGCGATCGAGTTTTATGTCCTGGGCGCCGCCAAGGCCCAGCCGGCGGCGGGCAATTGATGCTTCGCGTCACCTTCGCCGGGAGACTGGTACTTTATGCCACGAAAGCATCAATCTCCCAGCTCACGGTCCTCGCGCTCCCAGGCCGCGAGGCGCTCCATAAACGCGGCCGGCGTCACGATGCGCAGAACTCCGAGCGCGGGATCGCCGTCGAGCGCAAGCAGATCGTTGTCTCCGGAGACGAGGTAGTCGGCGTGGCCGCCGAGCGCCGCGGCCAAGACCTTGTTGTCCGCAACGTCGCGCGATTGCAGCGGCAAAACTGCGAGCGGCTGCACCGGCTCGGCTGCTTCAAGACCGTCTACAAAGCGGCGCTGTCTCGCCGAGTCAATTGTGTAGCGCTCGCCAAGCCAGGGGCGCGCAAGAACGTTGGCGATCTCGGCGTTCAGCGCCCGCGTGGTCACAAGCCAAAGGCGGTGCTCCAGCCAGGCGGTAATCACCTGATCGGGGATGCTGCCCATGCGAATCAGCGCGCTCACAAACAGATTGGTATCAATCACGACGCGGAGCAGGCGGGCGACTCCATTCATCGCAGCCTATTTCTGCCCGCGCTGCTCGCGGCGGACCTCCTCAACCGCTCGTGTCACGTCGGCCAGCACCTCATCGGGATCTTTGTCGGCGTTCAGCGCCTGCAGCTCGCGCATGGCTTCAAACAGATCGCGCTTCAAGAATTCGCGGTAGCGCTCGTACTCGGCCGGGCTGATCAGCACGGCCACCGGCTTGCCGTGCCGCTCCAGGATCACCGTTTCGCCGGTGTGGTACACCGAGCCGGTGACATCGCTGAGCGACGCCCGCGCGTCGGCAATACTGATGCGTCGGGTCATGGCCGGACCTCCGTTCTACGCAGCGGCGCGAGGGAATTGTACATATTGTACATGGCAAGACGACTGACCATACGTTAGCGCCCTTCGCCACGCAGATCGTCCAATTGGCGCAGGCACGCCGAGGATCCCACAGCACATCGGTCCCCGCCCGTCCCTCAGCCGGTGTCATTTCCGCATCAAGAGTCCCACAAAGCCGGCCGAGTGCTCGCTGGGACCACCAACGAACAGGTCAACGAAGTGGAGGTTCGCCGTCTCGACGGCAGCTCGCAGATCTTCCGCTTCGTAATGGGAATACCAGCGCCGGCCCGCCACGCCTTCCTGGTATTCAACGAATCCTTGAAAGCCACCTCGCTCGACCGACATGCCGAGGAGACCATCGGGCTGCAGAACGCGAGCCACCTCCAGCACTGCGCTCACAAGATTCGCCCTGGGCAGATGGTGCAGGCTTCCAACGGCCTAGACTGCATCCATGGAACTTGTAGCGATGGGTAAGTGGCGCATGTCTGCACACAGCAGACGACCGGAGGCAGCAGGCACGGCGGCCCGCGCAATGCTCAGCATCGCTCGGCTGATATCGAGACCCACTACGGCAAGCCCGCGGGCCATGCGCTCGGGAAGATCCAGACCAGAGCCGCAGGTATGCGCTATGTTGCCGTGGTATCTCCCTGGGTTCCGTCTCCGGCAGGCTGAGGAGATTGGTACCTTATGACCGATCTGTGAACAGGATAGGTACGTTTTGCTGCCAATCGTACCAATCTCCCTGGGCGGATCGCCGCTGGACGCCCTACACGTCCACGCCGTAGAGCCGGCGCGCGTCCGCCTTCAGTTCGGCGCGGAAGTCGGGGTGCGCCACGCTGATCAGCTCGCCGATGCGCTCGCGCAGCGTCTTGCCGCGCAGGCGCGCGATGCCCTGCTCCGTCACCACGTAGTCCACGTAGCCGCGGTGCTGCGTGGCTGTGGCGCCGTGCTCCAGCCGCGAGACGATGCGCGGATAGCGCGCGCCGTCCACGAGCTGCGACGAGGGCAACACGACGCACGAGCCTCCCGAGCTGGTGGACGAGGCGATCCCGAACACGGGCTGACCGCCCGGCCCGCTGTAGACCTGCGGCCCGCGCGTCTCCGAGCAGACGTTGCCGGTGATGTCCACCTCCATGGCGTTGTTCACCGCGAAGAAGTTCTCGATACGCAGCAGGTTGCGCAGGTCATCCGTGTGCGTGAAGTCGTACAGCTCGAACATGGGGTTGCCGTCGATGAACGCGAGGTCTTCGCGCGGCATCAGCACCAGCGCCGAGCCGACAACCTTGCCCGGGTGCAGCGTGTAGTGCTTGCCGGTGACGACGCCGTTCCGGACCAGATCGACGATGCCGCCCGGAATCATCTCCGAATGGATGCCCAGGTCGTGCTTGTCGCCCAAGTAGGCGAGCAGCGCCGCGGAGACGTCGCCCACGCCGATCTGCAGCGTCATGCCGTCCTTGACGATCTCGCTGGCAAGCAGCGTGCAGATGACTTCGGCGGCGTAGATCGTCTCCTCGCTGCGGGCCATCACCGGCGGCTCGGGCGAGGGCTGGGCCAGCGCCAGCCGCCCGAACTGCGAAACGTGCACGCGGTTCTGGCCACCGGTGCGGATCCAGTCCTCGTGCACCTCGCCCACGATCGTCTTCGCCTTCATCGTGACGGAGTGCGCGAACCAGACGGCGCCGCCGAACGAGCACCAGCCTTCGTCGTCGGGCGCCGAGATGTTGACCATGCTCACGTCGTGCGGCGCGGCGATGCCGGGCGGCGCCTCGCCCTCGCGCCACTGGCAGAGGGGAATGTACTCGAAGCGGTTGTTGCGCGTGCCCTCGCGGTCCAGCGGCCCGGCGTAGAACGTGCGCACGGAGAAGCTCTGCTCGCGGCCGCTGAAGTCCCACTGGTAGGGCGAGAGGAAGGTCTCGATCGCCACGTGGCGCAGGGCGCCGGCGCGGTTGCCCAGCGCCTTCGCCAGCGTGGCGGGCGTGCCCGTCCAGCCGCCGAGCCAGACGGAGTCGCCGTCCTTCACCACCTGCACCGCCTCCTCGGGCGAGACGAGCTTGTCCGCGTAGCGGGTGCGCCAGCTGGTTGACGTTGCCTCCGCGACCATCGCTGCTCCTCCTCGGCGCCGTGCCCGCGCCGCAGCATCTTGCTGGGATGCTTCGGCTCGCAGGACATGGCACAGGGTAGTCTACCCGTGCCGCTCCTGTGGTATACCACCGCCGGCCGCCGGCGAAAATGGCACGCCCGATCACAGCCAGCGGCAACGGCCGCGCCGATCGCTCAGGCGCGGCCGCCGGCCGGAAGGGAGGCGTCAGCCTCATCGGATTCCAGCACCGCCGCCTCCCCTCTCCATCTGAGATCGCGCTCCGCGCGATGGAAAGACCTGGAGAGGGGGCCGGGGGGTGAGGCCGCGTCAGTGCACGATAACCGTGCCGGTCATGCCCAGATCGTGGTGCAGCTCGCAGTAGTAGCGGTAGGTGCCGGGCGCCGTGAACGTCACCTGGAAGGTGGTGCCCTGCGTGCCCGGGAACGCGCCCAGGAAGCCGGAGCTGACCGTCGTTCCGCTGAGCAACTGCGGGTACGGCGTGCTCAGCGTGGTCTGCTCGCCGGGACCGCTGAGATTGATCGGGTTGGGGTTCGTGAAGGGAACAGGCAAGGCGCCGAAGGTGACGGTGTGCGGCGTCGCCGGGTCCAGCGCCGTCCAGGTCACGGTGTCGCCCGCCTTCACCTCCAGCGTTCCGGGAAGGAAGCGCGCGATCAGGAACGACTGCTGCCCGCCGCTGGTGCTGCTGATCTCACCCGCGCCCACGGTCGCCGCCTGGTGGCCGGGCCCGGCGGCCGCCGCCTGCTGCTGCTGCGCCCGATCCGTGTGTCCGTCCACCAGCAGCGCCTGGCCTTGCTGCTGCCCCTCCTGGGTGTAGAAGGTCTGGTCGTGCGGATAGGGAGCGCCCGCCGCCTGGACGTGCACGGTGCCGGTCATGTGGCTGTGGATCAGGCAGCGGAAGGCGAATGTGCCCGGCGTGGCGAACGCGACGGTGAACTGCTGCCCGCCGAGGAGCACGCCGGAGTTGGCGAAGGCGAAGGTGACGGTGTGCACCTCGTCCGTGGGAAACGTCCAGGTGATGCTGTCGCCGGCATCGACGGTGAGCTCGTTGGGCAGGAAGGCCAGCGCCTGGATCGCATGATCGCCGCTCTGTGCGCCAGTGAGCGCCTGCCACATCGTGGCGGCCGACGCCGAGCGGCCAGGAACGCTCGCGGCGCTGGCCAGGACAAGCACTGCCGCGAGCAACCCGGTTACCGCGATTCGACCTGGCACCCTGCCACGGATGCACATCACAGGTACTCCTTTCGCGTTGCTCACACGCGCCGTTGTTCGGACAACGGCCTCGCGGGTGATGCCTCAACCGGCCCCGCAGCAAGATCTCGTCCAGCGACGAGACGATCGCCGCCACGGCGGCATGCCCGGGGTCTTGCACCCACTACGTTTACCGGCGGCCCGTTGGATCTCCCCTCATCGGAATGGCGGAATGGCGGAATGGCGGAATGGCGGAATGGCCCGGACAGGTGGCCGGCGCCGACCGCGACGTTCGTTTGGCGTAGGAGCGACCTGTCCCAGGGAGGGATGTCGCGCCGGGATTCCGGCGGGATGTTGAAGCGAGAGCCGGCGGGCGCGGGCCGATGGCGCCGCGGCCGCACGGTGACGCGGAGGGAGATGATGCCAGTCTGGCTTTGGATCGTGATCATTGTCGCGATCGTGGTGGCCGTGTTGATCGTGATCGCCGCGATCGTCAGCCTGGCGCTGCGCAGGCGTCAGACCAGCGAGCTGCGCGAGGGCTTTGGCCCCGAATACGACCGCACGGTGAACGCCTACGGCGACCGTCGCCGCGCCGAGGACGAATTGCAGGCGCGGCGGCAGCGCGTGGAAGGATTACAGATCCACCCGCTGGAAGCGAACGACCGCCGGCGCTTTGCGGACGAATGGCACGCGACGCAGGCGCACTTCGTGGACGAGCCCGGCCACGCGATCGCCGAGGCCGACCGGCTCGTGCAGCAGGCGATGACGGCGCGCGGCTATCCCGTCGGCGACTTCGATCAGCGCGCCGCCGATGTCTCCGTGGATCACGCCAACGTGGTGCGTGACTACCGCCAGGCGCACGCCATCTCCGAGCGCAACGAACGCGGCGAGGCGACGACGGAGGATCTGCGCCAGGCGATGGTGCACTACCGCTCGCTGTTCGATGACCTGCTCGCAGCGTAGCGCCCAACCATGGGAGTGCGGACAGATGCGAGATACGCAGACGGAACCGATGGGGGGAACCGATGGCTGAGAACAGCAACGATCCCAACCTGAGCACCGCCGACATGGCCGCGGCCGCCGAACGGCGCGAGGCCAAGACGCCGACGACCACCGCGCAGCCGCGCCAGCCGGGCATGGCGGGCGACGGCGCCTCGGTTGGGCAAGCGTCACAGATGCCCGCGGGCGGCGAGCTGGATCAGCAGGGGCGGCTGCTGGACGACCGCTTCACCGGTGAGCTGCGCCGGCGCTGGACGGATGTGCAGGTGAGCTTCGTGGATGAGCCGCGCAAGGCGGTGCAACAGGCCGACGGCCTGGTGGCCGAGGCGATCAAGCAACTGGCAGAAACCTTCGCGCAGGAGCGCGCCAGGCTTGAGCAGCAGTGGGACCGCGGCGGCGACGTTTCCACGGAGGAGTTGCGTGTTGCCTTGCGCCGCTACCGCACCTTCTTCGAACGGTTACTCTCGACGTAGCGGGCGGACAGCCGATGGAGCGGCCTGGAGCCGGGCGGCGTGGCCAGACCACGCCGCCCGGCTTACATTGCTGCTGCGCGGCCGCGAAATCGTGCAACGCCTTGAGGCTAAGCAGCGTTCTCTATACGGTGAGCCGGGAAACGCCGCCCGGCGCGGTGTGCCGCGTTGCAAGCCGTACGGGAGCAGCCCGCGTGCCGAGAGCGCTGATCACGGGAATCACGGGCCAGGACGGCCGCTACCTGGCCGAGTTCCTGCACGAGAAGGGCTACGAGGTCTTCGGCCTCGTCACGGGGCAAAACAATCCCCGCGGCAACGCCGTGCGCGAGGAACTGAGCTACGTCGACCAGATCGAGGGCGACTTGCAGGATATGTCTTCGCTGATCGCCGCGGTCGAGTACAGCCAGCCGGACGAGGTCTACAACCTCGGCGCCATCTCCTTCGTCGCGCTCTCGTTCAAGCAGGCGGAGCTGACCGCGAACGTCAGCGGCCTCGGCGTGCTGCGCATGCTGGAGGCGATCCGCGTCGTCGGCGGCAAGGACAACCCGATCCGCTTCTACCAGGCCTCGTCCAGCGAGATGTTCGGCAAGGTCCTCGAGACGCCGCAGAAGGAAACGACTCCCTTCTATCCGCGCAGCCCCTATGGCGTCGCCAAGGCGTACGGGCATCACATCACCGTCAACTATCGCGAGAGCTACAACCTCTTCGCCAGCTCGGGGATCTTGTTCAATCACGAGAGCCCCCGCCGAGGCCTGGAGTT
>DATGEL010000011.1 GCA_035310145.1 Dehalococcoidia bacterium | reverse complement strand
GCTCAAGCGCAGCGGCGACCTGTTCCGTTGGCTGGCGGCGGGCGAGCTGAAGCTGCGCATCGACCGCACCTGGCCTTTGGCCGAGGCGGCCGAGGCGCACCGCTGCCTGGCCGACCGCCAAAGCACGGGCAAGCTGCTGCTGATTCCCTGAGAAAGTCCGCCGTCTTGCTGTCGGCTCCGGCAAGATCGTGCGGCGGCGCGAGCATGGCCGCTATCAGTATCCCGTGCGATGGAGTGTCGTGCTGGCCGGGCCGCATTCACGCATGCACTCCGAGTTCCACGCCGGGGCGCGGTTTGCGGTTTCAGGAGGCTGGTTCCTCGCGGGCCAGCACGCGGTCGAGCAGCGGGTGTTGCCCATTGCGCCGGTTCTGCTCGGCGAGGTGGGCGCGCTGGAAGTTGCGCGAGGACGAGGCGAGGTAGAAGCGCTCGTACAGCTCGTTGCGGCCGCCCAGCGCCGTGCCCACCAAGTCCCAGGCCGCGCGGAAGAGGCCGATACGTTCTTCCGCCTGCACGCCGTTGGCGCCGGAATAGCACTTGTCGATGAATGGGCGCAGCGCCGGATTCGCCCGCTCCGACGCCGTCGGCGTGGCGAGCAGGCTGTGCGCTCCCAGCAGCTTGATGATCTCGTTCACCCGCGGAATCCAGCGCGGCATGGTGGGCTGGATCGCGCGGAAGGGGCCGTCGTCGCAGAACCAGACGCCGTTGCCCCACTCGTGCGCATCGGCCTCGGCGGCGCGCAGGGCAGCGCGGGTGAGCAGGTCGTAGCTGAGCAGCTCGCCCAGCAGCTCGTTGTTCTGCGGCGTAGCGGCGTTGAGCACCTCGACCATGCGCGACACGAGCTGATAGGCGAAGTCCAGCTTCACCTGCGCCCGCAGCGTCGTCTGCTGCAGCAGGTTCGCCTGCCAGGTGGTGCGCATCACCGTCTTGTAGATCTCGGTGTCGCCGTCGATGAAGACGCGATGCCGCGGCACCTCCACGTCGTCGAAGACGACGATCGCGTCCTGCTCGTCGAAGCGGCTGGAGAAGGGGTGGTCGAAGCGGCTGCCAGGCAGCGAGTAGCTGTCGCGGCAGAAGATCTTCATGCCCGGCGTGTTCATCGGCACGGAGAAGGTGAGGGCGTAGGGACGGGCGTCCTTGTCGATCGGCTGACCGGGATAGACGACCATCTCGTCGGAGAACGGCGCCAGCGTCGCCAGTGAGCGCGCGCCGCGCACGACGATGCCGTTCGCCGTCTCCGCGACCTTGTGCAGCACGAACTCACCGCCGCCGGTCGTGTGCTCCGGCACCGCCTTGTCGATCGGCTGGTTGATCAGGGCGTGGGTGAGGCAGAGGTCGCGCGCGGCCACCTCCTGGTAGAAGGCGACGAGGTTGGCGGCGCCTTCGTCGTTGCCGTTGATCGCCCAGGCGTCGCGGCAGCCGGCGAAGCCGGCGAGCGTGACGTTGACGTAGTCTGGACTGCGGCCCATCACGCCGAGCGTGCGTTCGGCGATCGCCTCGATGCCGGCGTGGCGGCGCATCAGGTCGTCGTAGGAGCGGGGGATGATCAGCGAGACGTTCATCGGCTCGCCGCTGGCGGGGTTGGGCATGAGGCAGCGCTCGGGCTGCTCGTGCTGCAGGTCGTAGAGCGCCGCCAGGCAGTGGGCCGCGTCCGCCAGCGCCGGATGCGCCGTCACGTCCTGTACCCGCTCGCCGTTCAGCCAGATCTCGCGCTCGTCGCGCAGGCCGGCTGCGTGCTCTCCGCGCTGACCAGCTACGTGACCGGCTTCGTGATCACGGAGATTCGCGGGCCGGTGCGCGAGGCGTTCGGCACGGCGGAGGCCGAGGCGCGCCTGGCCGAGTTTCCCTATCTCAGCGCCTCGCGCGGCTATCTGGGCGGTCCGGGGCGGCACAGCGAGGCGGCGTTTGAAGCCGGACTCGATCTGCTCTGCCTTGGCGCGGCCGCCGTGCTCTCCGGACGTCAGCACCGCGCAGAAGATTCGTAGCGCGCCGCGTCTGCTCTCCAGATCGAGATGGTCCGGCCGCCGGTGCCACCCAGGCGAGGCCTGGTCGAACCGGCTGCTCAGGCGACGGCGGTGGCTTCGAGCTCCACGACCTGGCCGGGGAAGGCGAGGCGCGAGACGCCGAGCAGCGTGCTCGCCGGCCGGCAGCCCGCCGCCGCCAGCCGGGGGCCGAACACGCCGGCCGCGGCGATAAAGCCGTCGACGTCGGTGGTGTAGTAGTTGAGCCGCACGACCTCGGCCAGGCCGAAGCCCGCTTGCTTCAGCACGGTTTCGAGGTTGTCGAACGCCTGCGTGATCTGTTTGCCCATGTCGTCCGGGTAGAGCAGGTTGCCATCGGCGTCCGCCGCGGTCTGCCCGGCGCAGACCAGCGTGCGCTGGACGCCCTGCAGCAGATTCGCCTGCACGAAGCCGAAGGTATCCTGCCAGGTCCAGGGGTTGACGATCTGCCGATCCATCTGCGTTCCTCCTGCCGTCTGCCGCGGTGCAGTGCAGCATATGCGAACGCATGAGACTCTGCTACCCCTCAATTGCGGGCTGCTTCGCCACGCCGGCGGCCGGTCTGAGGATGCCGCCGATGGTGTTCCGGGGTGGCCCCGCTGGCCACGAACGCGCCATCGCGGGTCGCCGGCCGCCGGCGGCGATGCGCGATACTGTGTGCGTGCAGGGTGCAGCGGCTCCGGATCCTTCTGAACGGCTGCCGACGGCGCGCCAGGTGGTGAAGCGTGCGCTGCGGCTGCCCACGGCGCACCGCTTCCATCTCGCCTGGCGGCTCGCCCGCAGCCCGCGGGTGCCCTGGCGGGCGCGCCTGCCGCTGGCCGCGTTGATCGTCTATCTGGCCATGCCGCTCGACCTCATTCCCGACTTCATCCCGGTCATCGGCCAGCTCGACGATCTGCTGGTGGCCGGCATCGCCGTCTGGTGGTTCCTGCGCGTCTGCCCGCCGGCGGTCGCGCTGGAAGAGATTTCGCGGCTGGAGCAGACGCCCCTCGGTCCCTGGGGACGCCGGCTGCCCTGGCTCCTGGGCGGGGTGCTCGTCTTCACCTTCGCGCTGCTGATCGCCTGGATGCTGCATCGGCGGTAGCGGTGATGGCCGCAGACGCCGGCGTCAAATGCCGCGTTGCACGACGATCTCGCCGCTGGTGGCCTGGTCCGCTGCGAACAGCCAGCCGGGCAGGTGGTCCTCCGCCCAGCCTGCCGCGAAGCGAGTGGCCTCCGCCAGCTCCCCGGCGGTTTCGAAGATCATAACCGCGATGTCGATGCCGCCGTCCGCCTCCATCAGGGCAAACGACACGAAGCCAGGGAGCCGGCTCAACGCCGCTGCAAGCTGACTGACCGTGCGCAGGGCCTCCGTCGCGGCTCCCTGCCGGCCTACAAGTCGCTGGATCGTCGCATACATCGGCTCGTCGCCGCCCGCTTTCGGCTGCGCGAAGCCGGGGTGGAGTCACGGTACGCCATCGGCCGGCGCTCGTCATCGGCAGGCTACGTAGGCGCCAGCCGGCGATCGCGGCTGCCGGGTGGAGTAGCTGCGTAGAGTACGTATGGTGATCGACCCGTGAGTGCGGCACCAGGGATCGCGGGCCGCGGCTCAGGCGCCGTCCGGTGCCTCGGTCGCGCCCGGCGCTGCAGCGATCTGCCAGCGCGAGCGCAGGCCCAGCTTGGCGAGCACGTGCTGCACGTGGACGCCGACGGTGCGCGGGCTGATCGCCAGTGCGGCCGCGATCTGGCGGTCGCTGCGCCCCTGTGCCAGCAGCCGCGCGTCCCGCTGTTCCCGCGGCGTGAGCGGCTCGCGCGCCCGATCGCCCGGCGGCGCCGCGGCTGGCGCCGGCATCGGCGCGGCAGACTGCGCGCCGGCCAGCGCCTCTGCCACGGCCTGCGCCGGCGTCAGGGCGCGCCCAGCGGCCCAGGCTGCGTCAAACTCGGCGTCGCTGTGATGGCGGTGCAGCGCTGCGATGAGCCGGTCGTATTGGACCACCGAGTCGGCTGCGAGCTGCCGGCCAAGCGGCTCGCGCAGCACTTCCGCCGCGCCGATCAACCTCGCCGTGCCCGAGTGCCGCTTGCGCCGATACTCGATCGCGGCCATGTCCAGCAGACCGTAGACGAGACACAGTCGATCGCCGACGGCAGAGAGTCCTCCCAGCCCTTCCGCAACCAGGGCCGCCGCGTGTGCGGTGTCGCCGAGCAGCATCTCCGCATAGCCGAGCATCGTGTTGGCGATCGCCACGTAGCGGGTATCGCCGAGTGCGTGAAACAGCTCGAGGCTCTCCCGCAGCAGCAGGCGGGACTCCGCAGCATCGCCCTTGAGCGCGAGGCCCGTGCCGAGGGTCACGAGTGCGAAGGCCGTGCCCGCCCGATCGCGCAGCGCCATGAACCGCCGGAGGCTCTCTTCCAGGTGTGATACGGCGCGGGGGAAGTCAGCCCGGCTGCCGTACACTACACCCAGCCAGGCCCTTGCCCAGGCGATGGCGCCTGGATCGCGCGTCGCACGGGCGAGCGCGAGCGACTGCTCGAACAACGGCTCGGCCGCATCCAGATCCCCCTGCCACTCCGCCAGCGCACCGGCGCCGAGCAGGGCGCCCGCGCGCAACGTTGCCGGCGCGGCACCCACCGCCGGAACCGAGAGCACCGTTTCCAGCCACTGCCGACCTTCGCTCACGTAGCCGCGGCCCTCCCAAAAGCGCACGAGCGCGCCTGCCAGCCGTAGGCCGGAGACCGCATCGTGGTGTGCCGTCAGCCAGCGCAACGCCGCCCGCAGATTGTCCCGCTCGCGGTCGAGCCGCGCCAGCCAGGCCACCTGATCGCCACCGCGCAGCTCCGGCGCGCCGCGTTCGGCGAGGGCGCGGTAGAAGCCGGCGTGGCAGGCTTCTGCCGCTTCGGCGTCGCCGCTCGCCTCCAGTCGCTGTAGCGCATACTGCCGCACCGGCTCCAGCAGCCGGTAACGGGCCGGCGCCGAGTCCGGCTCAAGCTGCAGCAGCGACTTGTCCACTAACTGGGTAAGCAGATCCAGCACGTCCGCATCCGGCAGGTCGCTCCCGCCGCCCACCGCCTCGGCTGCCTCCAGGTCAAGGCCGCCGGCGAACACGGCCAGCCGGCGGAACAGCGTCTGCTCTGCCGCCGGCAGCAGGGCGTGGCTCCAGTCCAGCGCCGCGCGTAACGTTTGCTGCCGGCCCGGCGCCGCGCGGCTGTTGCCGGTCAGCAGCCGCAGGCTGTCGTCCAGCCGCTCCACGATCTGCGCGGCCGAGAGGACACGCACCCGGGCGGCGGCCAGCTCCAGCGCGAGCGGAATGCCATTCAGCGTGGCACAGATCTGCACCACCGCCGCGTTCTCCGCCGTGAGCCGAAAGCCCGCCTCGACGGTCTGGGCGCGCTCCACGAAGAGCTGCACCGCCGGAGACTGCGTCAGCACGGCGGGCGTAACCGGCGTGTCATGGTCCGGCGCCGCCAGCGGGGGCACGCGCACGACCTGCTCGCCGGCCACCTGCAGCGGCTCGCGGCTGGTGGCGAGCAGGCGCAGGCCGGGGCACGCGGCCAGCAGCCGCTCGGCCAGGTCTGCACAGGCGTCGATCAGGTGCTCGCAGTTGTCGAGCACCAGCAGCAGCGACCGGTCTTGCAGCGCCTTCACCAGTGTGTCGGCCAGCGGTACGCCGGCAACGTCCGGCACGTCGAGCGCGACGGCGAGCGCCTGCGGCACCAGCGACGGCTCCGCTACGGAAGCAAGCTCGGCCAGCCAAACGCCGTCTGGGAACGCGTCGCCCACTGCGGCGGCGATCGCGAGCGCCAGGCGCGTCTTGCCACCGCCGCCGATGCCCGTCAGCGTTAGCAGGCGCCCCGGATGCTCGACGACCAGCCGGCTGAGCGAGGCGATCTCCTGCTCACGCCCAATCAGGCTGGTTCTCATCGCCGGCAGGTTGGAGGGCCGCACGGCCGCGGCGGGCGCCACGGTCTCGCCCCGCTGCTCCGGGCGAGCCGGCCGCGTGGCGATCCCGAAGGCGGTGAGTTCCGCCTCGCTCAGCGCCAGCGCCTCGCCCAGGCGGCGCACGGTGTGCGGATAGGGATAGCGCCGGCGCCCCCGTTCCAGAGCGATGATCGCGGAAGCGGTGAGCTCCGCCCGCTCGGCCAGCGCCTCCTGTGTGAGGCAGGCGCGCTCCCGATAGCGGCGCAGAAGTTCACCGAACGCCGCCTGCTCATCTGCCATCGTGCGTCGGCGCTCCTGGTGTCGCGGGATTTGGCCAGAGGACCACGGCTACGCCATCGGGACGCCGGCCCGAAGGCGGATCGAACCGTGTGCGTTCAGCGTACACCGTGCGCCGTGTCGCTGTCCGATTCAACCGGCAGGGCCAGTGTCAAGGCCAGTGTCAAGGGAGTGTGCATGGTCCGCGTCGGGACCACGTGCGCACGATCATAGCGCCGAACGAGGGTGGCGCCGCCTCCTCGGAACCGGTTGCGGGACCCGCGCAGACCCTGCTCGTGCTGCAGCACGAGCGAACCACGTCGCAATGCCCGAGAAGTGCAATCGGTTCGGTGCGTCCCGCGTCGTGCCGAAGTCGCGGCATTGCGGGCACAATCGGTCGCGCCGCAAGGCGTACGGAAAGGCGAAGATCGAAGATGATGAAGCGTCTCTCTGCCGTGCTGATGGTTGGTGCAGCGATGGTCGTGCTGGGCCTGGTGCAGCACGCACCGGCCTGGGCAGACCAGGTCACGAACACGACCACACCGGTCTCGGGAACGGTGACGAATCCCTGCAACGGCGAGAATGTTACCTACAGCGGCCAGCAACATCTCCTTATCAGCATGACGATCAACGGTAACACTGCGCACATCGTCGAGCATGTGAACGTTCAGGCGAGCGGAGCCGGCGATCTGGGGAACCAGTACGCCATCACTGCGACGGAAAACGTCTCGGAGAACGTGGACATCGACCCAACGACCGCGACCGGCGAGGTCACGGAGGTTATCAACGAGCAGTTCGCCAGCCAGGGCGGCGCGCCGAACTTCCTGGTGCAAGAACTCGTCCACCTCACCGTGAACGCGGATGGCACGATCACTGCTCAGATCGGCAATGCGACGGCGGAGTGCCAGGGCTAGCCGCCGCCTGCGGTCCCCGAACGCGCAGCGGCGGGGGCTGCCGCCAGTGAGGAGCAGCCCGTCTCGGCATTCTGCGTGATCGTGAACCAGGCGCTCAACCGTTTCTACATTGCGATGCATATATGCACAGACCCACAGAGCCGAGGATTGACCGAATGGCAATCCCCGGCTCTGTGTTCCTGGCCCCGCGTTCCCCACGCGAGGAAGCACCGGGGACTGCAGACGGTAACGCTGCCGGAGCGCCGTTCTCGCAAACCGCACCGGCAGCGCGGAGACTGCACACGGCCGCTCGGTGTCTCCGCCGCGCCGCGTTGACGCTTGGGATTTGGCCCTCAGGCGACGGGTCTACTCCTTACCCGTGCGGCGCCCCGCGCGACGAAGCCGCCGGAGGGCCGCTGCTTCAGTTTCGCGGCCTGGTTCCTGTCCGGCGCGGGCCGTGCGGCTTCGCCCGGTTCGCCGCGCTCGTTGCGCCAGACGACGGCGAAGGCGGCGAAGGCGTAGAGCCAGCCGGCCAGCACGTCGATCACGTAGTGTTCACCCAAATAGACGACGGCCAGCGACATGGCCAGCGGATAGATCACGCTCGCCCAGCCCCAGCGCGGCCAGACGCGCCACAGCACCAGCCAGACCAACACGGGAAAGCCGGCGTGCAGGCTGGGCATGGCCGCCACGGGGTTGGTCTTGAACAGGCGCTGACCCAGCTCCACGGGGTTGATGACGCCGCCGTAGTTGACCTCGGCCACGATCACGTGCACCGGCGGAATCCGTGCCATGTAGCCGGCGAGCCACGGCGGCGCCATCGGATAGAGCACGTAGGTGAGGAAGCCGGCGTAGCAGAGCAGCAGGTAGGAGACGACGAACGGCCAGTAATAGCGCGGCCGCCACCACCAGAAGACGAAGGCCACGATCAGCGGCACGACGAAGTGCAGCGGATAGAGCAGCGTCGCCGCATAGTCGTACCACTGCATCTGGCCCGGATGATAGAAGTGCGCCTGCAGCCAGACCGTGGGCACATGGCCGCCGAACATCGCCCGGTCGGCCATGATCGGGAAGCCGTAGTGCACGCGGGCGATCAACCCCTGCGTCACGCCCGTGAGGCCGATGTAGGCGAGCAGCACCAGCACAAACGGTGTCCAGTCCTGCAAAAAGCGCAGACCGCGCGCCGCAATCAAGGCGAAGATCAGCAGGAAGATCGCGATCACGTCCGGACCAGGGAAGGAGTGCCGGTAGAGCAGCCAGCCGCAGAACAGCAGCACGTAGAGCGCCTGCACGGCAAACAGTACGCGCCGGCCGGCCGCCAACTGCCGCCAACGGAAGCGCGACGGCCCCTGCGACGGCGGTGCGCTGTCGGGCTGTTCGGGTGCGAGTGGGACGGTGCGGGGCACCGCCGCCCCGGTGACTTGCGGCGTTCGCTGCATGAGGCGTATCTCGTCTACGTGGTTGCGCGCCGGTGTGCGGTCGCGCACCGTGGGCAATGGGCGCTTGGCGGAGCGTACTCGACATAGCTGAGACAAAGCTGAGAGCCAGCTCGCCGGTGGGGACGAGGTCGTTGCCCACGCCGCGCGCTGAGCGACCTGATGATCTGTCAAGCTGCTCGTGCAATTGGGCAATTGACGCCACTTTACATTGACAACTGACGGCGCGATCGCCTAGAATCTGGTCAAAGGTGCTCCCCCCTCCGATGCGCCGTCCGGCGCGACTTCACGGCGAGGCGGTATGCCGAAATATATCTTTGTTACCGGCGGTGTGGTGAGTTCCGTAGGGAAAGGCATCACCACCGCCTCCCTCGGGCGTATCCTGAAATCGCGCGGCGTCTGCGTCTCCATTCAGAAGCTCGATCCCTACCTCAACGTCGATCCCGGCACCATGTCCCCCTACCAGCACGGCGAAGTCTTCGTCACCGTTGACGGCGCCGAGACGGATCTCGACCTCGGCCACTACGAACGCTTCATCGACCAGGACCTGACCCGCGCCAGCTCCGTCACCACCGGCCAGATCTACCAGGCGGTGATCTCCAAAGAACGGCGCGGCGACTATCTGGGCGGCACGATCCAGGCCGTGCCGCACCTGACCAACGAGATCAAGGCGCGTATCCGCGCCGTGGCGCAGGCCGGCGAGACGCAGGTCGTGATCGTCGAGGTCGGCGGCACCGTGGGCGACATCGAGAGCCAGCCCTTCCTCGAAGCGATCCGCCAGATCCGCAATGAAGAGGCGCGTGAAGACACGCTCTCGATCCACGTCTCCTTCCTCCCGTTCGTCGGCGCGTCCGGCGAGCTGAAGACGAAACCGACGCAACATTCGGTGCGCGAGCTGCGCAGCATGGGCATCCAACCCGACGTGATCGTCTGCCGCAGCGACCACCCGGTGCCCGAGGAGCTGACGGCGAAAGTGGCGCTGTTCTGCGACGTGGAGCAACGTGCCGTCGTGCCGATGGTCACGGCCGACACGATATACCGCGTGCCGATCATGCTCGAAGACGCCGGCCTCGGCGACTACGTGATCGAGCGGCTGCAACTGCCGGCGCTGGGCCGCGACATGGCCGAGTGGCGGGCGATGGTCGAGCGGCTTACCTGCCCGGAGCAGCTCATCGAGGTCGCGGTCGTCGGCAAGTACGTGGAGCTGCGCGACGCCTACATGTCGGTCAAGGAGTCGCTGATCCACGCCGGCGCCCATCACCGCGCCGAGGTCAACGTGCGCTGGATCCAGTCGGAGTCGATCACGGCGGAGAACGTCGTGGATCTGCTGGCCGGTGTGGACGGTATCGTCGTGCCCGGCGGCTTCGGCGAGCGCGGCATCGAGGGCAAGATCCTGGCCGCGCGCTACGCCCGCGAGCGCAAGATCCCTTATCTCGGCCTCTGCCTCGGCATGCAGGTGATGGTGATCGAGTTCGCGCGGCACATCTTCCGCACGGACGATGTGAACTCCACCGAGTTCGCGCCGGGCACGGCCATCCCGATCATCAGCCTGCTCTCGGAGCAGACCGGTGTCTCGGAGAAGGGTGGCACCATGCGGCTGGGCGGCTATCCCTGCCGTCTCAAGCCGGGCACGAAGGCGCAGGCGGCCTACGGCGAAGACGTGGTCGTGGAGCGGCACCGGCACCGCTACGAGTTCAACAACGCCTACCGTCACATCCTCGAACAGGAAGGGTTGATCGCCAGCGGCGTCTCGCCCGACGGTTCGCTGGTCGAGATCAGCGAGCTGCGCGACCATCCCTTCATGCTCGGCTCACAGTTCCATCCGGAGCTGCGCTCGCGGCCCAACCGGCCGCACCCGCTCTTCCGCGACTTCGTGGGCGCGGCCTGCTCGCGTGCCGCCTCGGCGGCACAGCACGCGCACGGAGCAGCGCAGGAGCCGGCGCTTCAGGTGCTGAGCGGCGTGGCGCCCGAACCCGCCGTCGCTTCGCTGAGCTAGTGATGCCGGCGATCGCGTCGGCCCGCCTGCTTCATAACGAGATTCTGCGGCCGGCAGCGGTCGTGATGCGCAACCCGCGGTGACGGCCGAAAACATCTGGAAGTTTTTGCACATCGCCGCGTTGTTCCTGTTTATGACGGGAATCGGCTCGGTGATGGCGCCGCTATACAGTGCGTGGCGCAGCCGAGATCGGCGCCAGCAAATGTACGCCTTCAGCGCCGCGGCGGAGTACGAGACGCGGCTGTTGCTGCCGGGGGCGCTGCTCAGCGGCGCCACGGGCGTGTTTTGGGGGGCGAGCGCGCATCATAACTTCGTCAAAGAGGGCTGGCTGCTGGCGCTGTGCATTGTCTACGTCTTCACCACCTTTGTCTGCCTGCCGTTGCTGGGGTTGGGCCTGCGGCGGGTGCGGCTGGCGGTGTTGAAGTCGTACAAGAGCGGCGGTGCGGTCACGCCGGAGCTGGAGTCCGCGCTGGCCGACAACGTGCCGCTGGTCTTCGGCACGATCATCATCCTGATGCTGCCGGTCATGGGCTGGCTCGCCGTCTTCAAGCCGTTCTGAGCGGTGGCAGCGCGACAAGCGGCCGAGTACGCAAGGTGATTCGATCTGGAGGCTTGACACAGCAACGTTGCAGTGCCATATGTGAAGCAGCGGCCTCGTCCCGTGCGTTGGCCGGGTGAGAGCCGAAACTCGCCTCACAATCCCATCCCCGGGAATTACTGCACAGCGTTTCACCGGCGCCAGGCCGGCTCACTTCCCTTCCATCCCTCCTCACCTGCAATTCACCCGGAGCACGATAACCGGAGACCCGACAAGCGGAGACCCTACGTGAACATTACGGAACTCGAACTCAGGTCGCGCGACGACCTGGTCCAGCAGGCCGCCCATCTCGGCATCGAGAACGGGGCAGCCCTCAACAAGCAGGAGCTGGTTTCGCGCCTGCTGCAACGCCAGGCCGAGCAGTTCGGCCACATCTTCGGCGGCGGCGTGCTGGACATCGTCGACGATGGCTTCGGCTTTTTGCGCGGCGAATCGCTGCTGCCCGGCATCAACGATGTCTACGTCTCGCAAACGCAGATTCGGCGCTTCGGCCTGCGCACCGGCGACTACGTCACCGGCCTGGTGCGTCCGCCGAAGGACAGCGAAAAGTACTACGGCATGCTGCGCGTCGAGAGCGTCAACGGCCTCGACCCCGAGGTCGCCAAGCAGCGGCCGCATTTTGAACAGCTCACCGCCGTCTTCCCCGACCGCATGATCAACCTGGAAACGGCGCCCAATAACCTCTCCACACGGCTGATCAACCTGATCGCGCCGATCGGCCGCGGGCAGCGCGGCATGATCGTCTCGCCGCCCAAGGCGGGCAAAACGATGCTGCTGAAGGCGATCGCCAACGGCATCACCGCCAATTACGACGACATTCACCTGATCGTGGCGCTGATCGGCGAGCGGCCCGAAGAAGTGACCGACATGCGGCGCTCGGTGAAGGGCGAGGTGATTGCCTCCACCTTCGACGAGCCGGTGGAAGACCACACTCGCGTGGCCGAAATGTCGCTTGAGCGGGCGAAACGCCTGGTTGAAAGCGGCAAAGACGTCGTGATCCTGATGGACAGCATCACGCGCCTCACCCGCGCCTACAACCTCGCCATGCCGCCCAGCGGTCGCACGCTCACCGGCGGCATCGATCCGATCGCGATCTATCCGCCGAAACGCTTTTTCGGCGCGGCCCGCAATACGGACGAGGGCGGCAGCCTCACGATCATCTCCACCTGCCTGGTGGACACCGGCAGCCGCATGGACGACGTGATCTACGAGGAGTTCAAAGGCACCGGCAACATGGAGCTGATCCTCGACCGCAAGCTGGCCGAGCGGCGCATTTTTCCTTCGATCGACATCCAGCGCAGCAGCACACGGCGCGAGGAGCTGCTGCTGGGCGAGCAGACGCTGAAGCAGGTGATCCTGCTGCGGCGCATGACGGCGATGATCGGCGCCAATTCGCCCAACCCTTCGGAAGCGACGGAGCGGCTGCTCGAACGCCTTTCGCGCACGCAGACCAACGAGGAGTTCCTCACCACGCTGCAGCAGAACGTGTAGCGCGTGAAGATTTACACCAAGACGGGCGACCAGGGGGAAACCGGCCTCTTTGCCGGCGGGCGCGTGTCCAAGGATGATACGCGCGTCGAAGCCTACGGCTGTGTGGACGAGTTGAACGCCGTGATCGGCCTGGTGCGCGCCGCGCCGCCGGACGCCGAGTTGGACGGCTGCCTGCGGCGCATCGCCGGCGAGCTGTTCGCGCTCGGCGCCGACCTGGCCACGCCGCTTGAGGCGAAGGCCAGCTGGGTGGTGCGCATCGACGAGCCGATGATCGCCGCGCTCGAAGCGGAGATCGACCGCTTCGAGACGGAGCTGGAGCCGCTGCGTCATTTCATCCTGCCGGGCGGCTCGCCGGCGGGCGCCACGCTGCACCTGGCCCGCACCGTTTGCCGGCGCGCCGAGCGCCGCGCCGTCAGCCTGGCGCATGCGATCGCGATCAACGACGCCGCGCTGCGCTATCTCAACCGCCTCTCAGACTGGCTGTTCGTGGCC
>DATGEL010000010.1 GCA_035310145.1 Dehalococcoidia bacterium | reverse complement strand
GGTCGCGCCCTTCACCGACGCGCCCTGGACGCCCTTGTTCGTGCCCGCGGCGGCCGTGGTGGTGGAGACCGGCGGTCTGCTCTCGCACGCGGCCACCGTGGCGCGGGAGTTCGGCATTCCCGCCGTGGTCGCGGTCAAGGGCGCCACGCGGCTGATCAAGACCGGTCAGCTCGTCACCGTCGACGGCAGCACCGGCCAGGTGACGGTCGCGGGGTAGCGAGCCGGCGGCAAGCTCAGACCTGTTGGGCCAGTAAGTGGCGGACCTGCAGATAGTCCATCACGTCGGCGCGGCTGAGCAGGCCGACCACCCGTTCCGGTTCCCCGCCGAGTACCACGAGCTGCTTGACGCCGCTGCGCTGCAGCGCCGGCAACGCCTGTTCGATCGGCGTGTCGCTGGTGGTCGTCTTCACGCGCTCGCGCGGCGTCATGATCCGCTCCACCGGCGTCTCGGCCCAGCGATCGCGCGGCAGGTGCGCCACGTCCGTCAGCGAGACGATGCCCCACAACGTGCCGCCGCCGAACACCGGGAAGCTGCGCTGGTGGCTGCCCTGGATGTACTCCTCCACCAGCGCCTCCACCGGCAGCGCGGGCACCACCGTCTTGAAGTCGGTGGTCATGGCGTCCGCCACGCGGGCGCCGCTGAGCACGCCATGCACCGCCGTCTGCTGCAGCGAGGCGCTGGCCGCGTTGTCCAAAAACCAGCCGATGAAGGCGATCCAGAGGCCGCTGAAGCCCGCGCCGCTGAAGGTGGCGATCACGCCGCCGATGATCATCAGGAAGCCGATCAGCCGCCCTACCGACGCCGCGACCACCGTGCCGCGCACAGGGCTGCCCGTGGCGCGCCAGACCAGGGAGCGCAGCACGCGGCCGCCGTCCAGGGGAAAGCCGGGCAGCAGGTTGAAGATCCCCAGCAGCAGGTTGACCGTGCCCAGGTAGATCAGCGTCGCCTTCACCGGCTCGCTGATGTTGCCGGCGAGCGGGCTGATCGCCAGGCAGATGCCGCCGATCACCAGGCTGGCGAGCGGCCCCACGACCGCGATCGCGAACTCGACGCCCGGCGTACGCGCCTCCTGCTCGATCTGGGAGACGCCGCCAAAGATGTAGAGGGTGATCGAGGAGACCGGCAGACCGCGCGCCCGCGCCACCAGAGAATGGCTCAGCTCATGCACCAGCACTGAGACGAAGAGCAGCAGCGAGGCGATGACCGCCGTGACCCAGTACTCCGCCTGGCTCCAGTGCGGATACGCGCTCGGGAACTCGCTGGCGCCCAGCGACCAGATCAGCAGCGCCAGCACGATGATCCAGCTGAAATGGATGCGGATCTGGAAGCCGGCGATCCGGCCGATCGTCAGCGTGCCGCCCATCGCGATCCCCCGGCGCCGGCTGCCTTGCCCCGCCGCGCACTCGCAGGGTACGACGCCGGATCGCCGCCAGTCCATGCAGCGGCGATCGGGTCGTCCGAAGGCAAATTTGAGGATTCCCAGCCACCGTGCCAGAATGCAGGCATGCGCAGCATGTTCCACCCCGCGCGCGAACACCTGTCGCTCACCGACGTGCTCTATGCATTGAGCGACCCCGTGCGCCTGCGCGTGGCGCAGCAGCTCGCCCTGCAAACCGCGCTACGGCCCTGCGGCGAGCTGGGCATTCCCATTCCCAAGCCCACACTCTCGCATCACCTCAAGGTGCTGCGGCAGGCGGGCATCGTCTCCGTGCGGGTCGAAGGCACGACGCGGCTCTACGCCTTGCGGCGCCCCGACCTCGAGGAGCGATTTCCCGGCCTGCTCGACTCCGTGCTGCGCTCGCTGCCGCCGCCCGGCTCGGGCGAGACCTTCCCCGGCGAATCGGCCGCCCATCGCGACGAGCACCGTGCCGCGCCCGAGCTCGCCGGCTCGCACTGAGCAGCGCCGGACTTACGCTTGCAGGCGAGCGAAGCGCGGCGCCCGCCGCTCGGCGAACGAGCTGAGTCCTTCATTGAAGTCCGGCAGCGTCACGCTCTCGTCGATCAGCGCCTGCGTCTCCTCCATCGCTTCGCCCAGCGGCAGCATCAGGTGGCGATAAACCTGGCGCTTCATCTGCATGAGCGACGCCGGGGAGCACGTTGCCGCCAGCGAGCGTATATAGCCCTGCGCAGCGTCCACAAGCCGCTCGCGCGGCAGGGCGGCGTTGGCGACGCCGAGCTGCAGCGCCTCGCGCCCGTCGAAGCGCCGCCCGCTCCAGAGCACGTCCAGCGCCCGCGCCGGACCGATCAGCCGCGGCAGAATCCAGCTCGTGCCGTGCTCGGCCACCAGGCCGCGCTGCGCGTAGGCGGTGGTGAACAACGCATCTTCGGCGGCGAAGCGCAGGTCGCAGAACATCACCAGCGAGAAGCCGAGCCCCGCGACCGGCCCGTTCACGGCGGCGATGATCGGCTTGCGCACGGTCAGCAGATAGGTGAAGACGCGCGTGTAGTCCGGCCCCATCGCCGGATCGCCGGCGCGGGCGCCGGAGAACTCCGTCTGCGCATCGGCCGCGGCGACCGAGCCGGCGGCCTGGATCAGGCGCAGCTCGCCCATATCGACGCCGGCGCAGAAGCCGCGCCCCGCGCCGGTAATCACGATGCCGACCACATCCGCGCGCCGCTCCGCCTCGCCCAGTGCATGGCGCAGCTCCTGCTGCATGCGCGAGGTGAAGGCGTTGAGCGTCGCCGGCCGGTTCAGCGTGATCGTGCAGACCGGGTCGACGACCTCGAACAGGATCTCCTGGTACATCAAATGCTCCCGCGCGTGGCTCATTCAAAGACGCCGGCGGCCGCGAACCGCGCGATCTCGTCCTCGCCCAGCTCCAGCACCTCGCGGCAGATGTCGTGCGTATGCTCGCCCAGCAGCGGCGCGGCGCGATGCGGGCCGGGATCCCAGCCCTCGACGCGAAAACTCTGCGTCAGCACCGCGTGCTCGCCGATCTCCGCGTGCGGCAGGCGGCGGAAGAAGCCGCGCTGCTGCAACTGCGGGTCGGCAAACAGATCCTCCGCCCGCTCGACCACGCCCGCGGCGATGCCGGCCGCCTGCAGCCGCTCGGCCAGCGCGAACGGCTCCTCGTCCGCCACCCAGCCGGCAAGCAGTGCGTCGATCTCGGCCTCATACGCCTTGCGGCCGGCGCGGGTGGCGAAGCGCGGATCGGCGCCGGCCCCGGCGTGGCCCAACTCCCGGCACAGCGCGAGCCATGCGTCGTCGGTATCGACCGTGATCGCGATCCAGCGATCATTGGTAGTCTGCGACGCTCTCCCCTCGGCTGCGCTCGAGGGATCCCCGGGGCCGGCGCACGGGTAGACGTTGTTGGGGCAGACGTAGTCTTCACGGTTGCCGCGGCGCGTCAGCTCGTGGCCGTTGAGCTGCAGGTCGAGCAACGGCGCGGCGAGGAAGTGGATCGAGCTTTCGAGCTGCGCGTGGTCGATGTACTGGCCGCGGCCGGTCTCCTCGCGCACTTCCAGCGCCACGAGGATGGCTGAGAGCAGGAACGGCCAGGAGACGAAATCCGTGTAGGCCGAGTACGGTCCCAACGGCTCGCCGCCCTCCAATCCGGTCAGGTCATACCAGCCGCTCATCGCCCCGGCGATCTGGCCGTAGCCGCGGTGCTGCGCGTGCGGCCCTGTCTGCCCCTGCAGGCAGTGGCTGGCCATGATGATGCGTGGGTTCCAGGCGCTGACCTGCTCGTAGCTCAGCCCCCAGCGCGCCATTACGCCGGGCACAAACGCTTCGATCAGCACATCGCTGCGCTCGATCAGCCGCCGTACAATCTCGCGCGCCTCCGGCTTTTGCATGTTCAGCGAGAGCGAGAGCTTGCCCGCGTTGTAGGCGGCGAAGTAGGCGGAGCGGTTGACGCCCGCCTTGCGCTCGGGGAAGGGCGTGGCGGCGCGCAACGTGTCCGGGTGGGCCTGCGACTCGACCTTGATCACCTGGGCGCCGAAGTCGGCGAGGTGGCGTGCCGCCGAGGGGCCGGCGACCGTCGTCGAGAAGTCGATCACGCGCAGGCCGCTCAGCGGCAGGTCGGGGCCGGCGTCCGGCAGGGGCATCGCGCTGTGCTCCGTGTCCGCGCGTTGCGGCGGACCAGCGCCGAGTTTACACCACGCGGCTGCGGATGAAGGCGCTGCCGTAGTCGATCGCGAGCGTCATCACGATCGTGATGATCAGCACCATCGAGGTCTGGCTCCAGGCGAAGGCGCCGATGTATTCGTTGATCACCAGCCCAAGGCCGCCGGCGCCGATCAGGCCGAGCACCACCGAGGAATGCACGTTGACTTCGAGCGAATAGAGCGTGGAAGAGATGAAATACGGGATGACCTGCGGCACGACCGCGAAGAGCACCACCTGCAGCGGATTGGCGCCCGCGGCCGTGACGGCTTCGATCTGGCCCCAGTCGATCGCCTCGATCGCCTCGGAATAGAGCTTTGCCAAAAGCCCGAAGCTGAAGATGCTGAGCGCGATTACGCCGGGGAAATGGCCGAGCGTGAACGAGATCGCCATCAGCCCCCAGATCAGCGTGGGGATCGCGCGGATGCAACTGAACAGGAAGCGCATCACGTAGTACACGGGCTGCGTGACCGGATGGCGCCCCATCAAATTGCGTGCGGCGAGGAAGCTGAACGGCGCCGCCACCAGCGCGCCGCCGGCCGTGCCGAGGATGGCCATCTCCAGGGTGATCCAGGCGTAGTGATGAATCGTGCTCCAGGCGATCGACCACTTCGGATGCAGCAGGCCGCTGGCGAGCTTTTGCGCCGATTGCAGGTTGCTTTGTCGCGTGAACAGCGCGAAATCGACCTCGGAGTCGATCGCCAGCCGGTTCAGCCCGAAGACCACCAGCGCGATCGCCAGCAGGTTGAGGCCGCACAGCGAGCGCACGAACCCCTGGCGCTGCCCCCGCCGCAGTCGCATCAGCGTCGCGGCATCGCTGCCGTCGCCTGCCGCGAGGAGCGGCAGCTCGCGCGCCGTGCGGTAGAGCAGGTTCAGCCAGACCGCGCCCGCGATCAGGCCGAACCAGAACCAGGCGACGCCGGGCTGCCAGGCATCTTTGGGGAACTGCCAGTAGAGCGCGAGGATCAGGATTGTGAACATCACGAGCGTGACCGCGCCCCGCAGCGGCCGGCGCAGCAGCGCGTAGCCCAGCCCCGGCACCAAAGCCTGCGCGACGAGCACCACGCCGCCCGTGGCCAGAGGCTGCCGCGGCGCGGACGAACCGCCGCGCGGCCGAGCGAAGGTCGTTGTGAGCACGCCGCCCTCGAAGCTCTGCAGCGGGGGACCGTTGTGCGCCGACGGTGGCGCAAGGACCGGCGGCGGCGCGGCGGGAGCCCGCACGGCGATGCCATCGCCGGTCGCGGCCTTATCGGTAGACTCGCTCATAAACGTCGCGATCCACTTCACTCGGCCGGCCGTCGAAGACCAGCCGCCCCTGCTTGAAGCCGATCACGCGGTCGGCGTATTCGCGGGCGAAATCGAGCTGGTGCAGGTTGACGATCGTGGTGATCCCCTGCTCGCGGTTGATGCGGCGCAGGTCGTCGAGCACGGTGATCGAGGTCTCAGGGTCGAGCGAGGCCACCGGCTCGTCGGCCAGCATCAGCCGCGGCTGCTGCGCCAGTGCCCGCGCGATCGCCACGCGTTGCTGCTGGCCGCCGCTGAGGCTATCGGCGCGGACGTAGGCCTTGTCCGCGATGCCGACGCGTTCTAATGCCGCCAGCGCCAGCTCGACGTCGCTCTGCTTGAAGACGGGCACGACCGCGCGCCAGCCGTGTAGATAGCCAAGCCGGCCGCAGAGCACGTTCTGCAAGACCGAGGTGCGCTTCACGAGGTTGAACTGCTGGAAGATCATGCCCATCTGCCGGCGCGCCCGGCGCACGGCGGCGCCCTTCGCCCGGCTGATCTCCTGGCCCTCGAAGGCGATCGTGCCCGCGCTGGGCCGCACCAGGCCATTGATGCAGCGCAGGAAGGTAGACTTTCCCGCGCCCGAGGGGCCGATCACCGCCAGGAACTCGCCCGGCCGCACGTCGACGCTCACGTCGAACAGGGCCTGCACGCCGTTGGGAAACTGCTTGCTTACCCCGCGTGTGACGATCTGCGCCTCGGCCGGGAAGCGGGAGCGATCGACCTCGACCATGCGCCTTCTCCCGGCGGCGAGTTCGGCGGCCCCCACCGCGTCCTGGGCCGGCTCGCCGCCAGTATACGCGGCGGGAGGCGATCATCTCGATCGCCTCCCGCATCACGACGCTGCCCTATGGCGTGGGCTTTGGCGACGCCGCCGGCGAGGCGGCCGGCGTCGGGCTGGGATAGCCCTTGAGCAGGTCGGGCGCAACCGTCTTCACGGTGTTGCGGAAGCCGTCGTAATCGCTGTCCGAGATCGCGCCGAGGGCGCTGATGCTGAACAGATCGTTGAGCACCGTCTTGCCCTCGGGGTCGGCCGAGTACTTGAGCAACGCGGCGCGGATCTGGCCGGCCAGCGCCTGCGTCAGGTCCTTGCGCACGATCTGCGGGTCGCAGGGGATCAGGTCCGACGTATAGATCACCTTGGTTTTATCCAGGATGTCGGGAAACTGGTCTTTGACCTCTTTATTCGTGCGGGCGTCGTTGTAGATGGCGCCGGCGTCGGCCTTGCCCTGGTAGACGGCAATCGCGATCGCGCTCTGGTTGGAGATGTTGACCGACTTGAGGTCCTTGTCCGGGTTGATGCCGGCCTTGATCAGCGCGCCTTTGGGCACCAGGCTGCTGGAGGCCGAGGTCGTGTCGCCGAAGGCGAAGCTCTTGCCCTTTAGATCCGCGAGCGTGTTGATGCCGCTGTCGGTCTTGGTGATGATAAACGCCTTGTAGCCCGGTACCAGCGAACCCGGCGTGTCGCCCGGCCGCAGCGAGCAGGTGACGGGGTAGGAGCCGTTCTGCTCATGGCCGATCAGGTAGTCGAGCGGTCCGACCCAGCCGATGTCGGCGGTCTTGGAGGAGAGCGCCTGCGTCACGGCGGCGTAGCTGGAGAGCGTCACGGACTTGACCGGCCGGTTCAGCTCTTTGCTGAGGTAGGCCGCGATCTTGTCGGCGCTGAGCTGAATTACGCTCACGTCGCGGGAGGGCACGAAGGCCATCACCAGCGACTTCGGATCGTCGTTGCCGCCGGCGGGCAGGGCGGGCAGGGCGCCGGCGGCGGGACTGCCCGCGGCGCCGGCGGCCGCCGTGGCGCTGCCGGACGCTGGGGTTGCGCTCTTCGCCGCCGCGGCCGTGGGCGAGCCGGCCGCAACCGTCGTTGCCGCGACGGGCGCCCGCGTCGCGATCGTCGTGGCCTTGTTCGAGTTGTTGTTACTGCTGCTGCACGCCAGCGTGAGGCCGGCAAGCGCCGCCAGCGTCAGCGCGGCGAACGGCAGGCGCGTGCCGGTGATCGGTGGAAGGCGAAGCTGCATGAGCCGTGTTCCTCCGTGCTCGAGCGGCGTTGAAGCGAGGTCTTCGCACGCCGGAGGGCGCGGCGCGTCGCCGCGTTCAACGATGAGAGCGGACGTTCGGCGGCGGTGGTCTGCGTTCCTGCATTGTGCGGGCGCGCCCCGCGCCGCGGCGCGAGCTGTCTGCCCGGGTCACCTCCCCTGCTCTGGCAAATGGTTTCAATCCAGCGGTAGGACGCCGTTCGACGCCCAGGCGCAGGGGCACGGGCCGGTCTTGAGACCATGGCCGGGCCGCAACATTCCCATAACAGTGTAGAGGCGCGGGCCGTGAGCTAATCAAGTGCCCGGGCGTGCGTCGCGAGCGCCGAGCCGTCCAGCAGGGCGCGCAGGCGCACATCGCCGCGCAGCACGGCCAACCGCGGCTCACCGCGGGCGGCCTCGGCCAGCTCGGGGTCGGCGGCGAGCGCGGCGCCGAGCGCGGCGATCGCCTCGTCGGCGCGGCCCAGCGCAGTCAGCGCGAGCGCCGCGCCGTAGCCAGCCGAGCCTTGCGCGGCTTCGTGCGTCTGCGCCCGCTCGAACTCGGCGAGCGCCGCCGCGGCCTCGCCCGTTTCGAGCAGCGTGAGGCCCAGGTTGAGGCGCACGAGCCCGTCCTGCGGCGCCAGCGCGGCGGCGCGGCGGAAGTCCTCCAGCGCCGGCGTGAAGTCGCCGCTGGCGCAGCGCATCAGGCCGCGGTTGTTGAAGACGTCCGCATCGTCGGGCAGCAGCTCGGCGGCGCGGTCGTAGTCGGCGAGCGCGCCCTCGCTCCGCCCCAGGCGCGCCCGCGCCAGGCCGCGGTTGTAGTAGGCGCCGCCGAGGCCGGGATCGCTTTGCAGCGCGCGGCTGAAGCGCTCCTCGGCCCGCTCGAACTGGCCCACGGCGAAGTAGACCGTGCCTTCTTCGAGGTACGATGCGGCGCTGCGCGGCCGCGGAAACGGCGCCTCGCCGCCGATCGGTTCAACCTCGCTCGCCGGCGGCGTGAAGGACAGCGGGGCGAAGCTGGGCAGCGCCGGCGCCGGAGCCGGCGGCTCGCCGGCTGCTCCTTGCGACCCTCGCCGTTCGACCGCCGCGAGGCGCTGTTCGATGCCGTTCAGCCGCTCGGCCGGTTCGGCGCTCGGCCTCTCGCCGGCAGGCTCGCGCCGGCGTTGCAGCAGGTGCGATGCGGCGGCGAAGGCGATCCCCTGCGCGGCGGCCGCGGCCAGCGCCAGGGCGAGGTCGCGCCGGCTCATGGCTGCTGCTCGGCGCGCTCGAGCAACTGCTCGCTGAGCGCGGTCACGGCGTTGTAGGCGTAGACGACATAATCGCGCGGGTGCAGATCCAGCGCCTGCAGCTCCTCCTTGCGCGCCGCCACGGGGTCGATCAGCGCCTCCGGGCTGTCGAACTCGACGCCGATCACCAGCTCATGCAGCGTGCCGTCCTCGGTGACCACCACGCAGCCGCGCTCGGCGCTGCCGGCGGCGTCCGGCTCGACTTCGATCGCGTTGGTAAAGAACGCGCCGGGGAAGGGCGGGAACGGCCGCAGTTGCAGCGCGAGGTCCTCCACCAGCCGGCGCAACTGCGCGGCGGCGCGTTCGACGATCAGGTCGGCCTGCGCCTTGCGCGCCAGCGGGTCGATCTCGGCGTCTGCCATCGGGTCATCCTCCCGGCCGCAGTATAGGGAGCGGCGCCGCTCTGGCTCAATCGCGCGCCGGCTTCAGCGGGTGCGCCCTGTGCTAGCATGAATGGCAGGAGCGCCGCCATGCGGCGCCGCCGCTGCAGCGAGAGGCCGGATCATGCAGGCGACGCGGCAGCAGATCCTCGACTATCTGCACCGGCATGGCGCCCGCACGGTGCGGGACATCACCGGCCTGCTTTCGCTGACCGCAACCGGCGTGCGCCAGCACCTCACTGTGCTGGAGCGCGATGGCCTGGTCGAAGCGCACGAAGAGCGCGGCCACGTCGGCCGCCCGGCGCACGTCTACCGGCTCAGCCCGCGGGGCGAGGCGCTCTATCCGCGCAACTATGACACGCTCGCCAACCTGCTGATGGAAGAGGTGCGGGCGATGGCCGGCGCCGACGCGCTGCAGCGGCTGATGCGCCGCGTCTCCAGCCGCCTGGCCGAGCGTTACAGCGAGCGCACGGAGGGTCTCTCGCTGGCCGAGCGTGTGGCCGTGACAGCGGACGTGCTGCGCGAGCAGGGTTGCGTCGTGGAAACCGCGCAGCATGGCGACGAGTTCCAGCTACGCCAGTGCACCTGTCCCTACCCCAACGTCGCCCGCCGCCACAGCGCCGTCTGCGCGCTCGAAGTCGGCTTCGTGCAGCGCATGACTGGCGCCGACGCCCGCCTCACCAGCAGCCTCCTGCGTGGAGACAGCGCCTGCACCTACCGCATCCGCGCCCGCGACGGTGACGACGCTGCCTCACGCCGCCCAGGCTCATAGCGCAGGGCCGGCCGCGGCGTTCGGCCCTCAATCCCCCGTCCCCTTTCCCCCAATCCTGGGGGAATGGGGCGATCGGGCGGAGGAGGACTCGGACGATGCCGGGTTAACCGCAAACCGGCCGGATCGCCCGACGCCGAATCGCCCCTCGCCCAGGATTGGGAGAGGGGACGGGGGTGAGGGCCGAACGCCGCGGCCTTTGCCGCCTCCCGGTCTTCGCTCAATGCCACTGGTCCAGGGCAATCTGCCCCGTGCCGCTGGCGAGCGGCTGCGGCGCGCCGCCGGCGGATGGCGCGATCAGCAGCGTCCAGGCGGTGTCACTGCCCTGCGCCCAGGCGATGCGGCGGCCGTCCGCCGACCAGCGCGGCGCCCCGAGCAGCGGCCCGCGTGCAAGCGTGCGCGCCGCGCCGTCATCGACGGGCAGCGCCACCACTTCCAGCGCCGGTGAGCCTTCGGCGGCTTGCTGTGCGGCCGGATCCTTCGGCGCCACCGCCGCGATCAGCTCGTGCGAGCCAGGCGACCAGCCGCCCAGGGCGCGCGCCGCTCCCGGCGCCGCCAGGGCGAAGCCGTGACCGCTCCTGCCGTCGATCAGCCAGATCTGGCCGGCGCGCAGCAGCGACAGATACCGGCCGTCCGGCGACCAGGCGAGCGAGGCGGCGTGGTCGAGCTGGTCGTTCAGCGGGTGCAGCCCGCCCGTCTTTACGTCCGCGGCCACGACGATCGTCTTCTCGCCGCCGCTGAAGAAGGCCACACGCTCGCCATCGGGCGACCAGACAGGATTATCTTCCGGCGCCGGATCGTACGGCGCGAGGGCGCGGCGTTCGCCGCTGCGGCGATCGAAGAGGAAGATGTGCGGCACGGGCGCATCGGCGCCGGCCTCGGCGAAGGCGACGAAGCGGTCGTCCGGTGAGAAGGCCGCGTCGGCACGCAGCCCTTCGTAGAGCGGACGCAGCGGCGCGCTGCCGAGGACGCGCGTCTGCCCGCCGGCGTCCCGCAACGTGTACAGCGCTGAACAGCTTACGCAGCCGGCCCGCAGATAGAGCAGCGCCGAGCCGTCTTTGCTGGCGATCGCGGCGCCCTGCAAGCCGCCTGGTGCGACGGCGCTGCCGGCCTTGCCCTCCACGCTCAGCCGCCGAATCTCGCCGTGATCGCCGTCGGTCACGGTGTAGAGCAACGTATCCGCCGGAAGCGTGCGGCCGGCTACGACGGACGAGCCCTGCAGCGCTCGATCCACGGCATGCAGTGCCGAGGGCAGCAGGCGGGCGGCCGCCAGGGTAACCGCCAGTCCGAGCACGGCGGCGAGCGCGTAGACGAGCAGGACCGGGCTGGGGCGGCCGCCGGCGCGTGGACGGGCTTGCGTGCCGGCCTCTGCCGGCCAAGCCGGGGCGGCGCCGGGGGCGAACGACGAACGCCAGAGTCGCGGCCGCGGAAAGTTCACGGCCCCTCTCCCCATGCCGGGCGGCGTCTGGCGCCGAACCGGTTCCACGGATGTAAGCGGCGTGCGCCCAGTGTACGGCGCGGCATTCCGGCGCCGCCTCGCGCGCGTCTCACAACGCCTAGTATCGACGTAACAATCCAACGGCTGCATACAACTTCTGGTGCATTACGGACAAGCACTGCCGCCTTGCCGTGGTTTCCGCCGGCGCTCCGCGGGCCCTGCCGCCGTGCGAGAATGCGCGGTATGCGGAGGAGAAGCCGCGTCGCCTGGAGCGGCCCCGGCCGGTGTACTGCGGTGGCGCGGTGGCTCGACCCATCCGCCCCGGCGGAGGATTTAGATGATCTACAGCCAGCAAGCGCGCGCGGGCTTCGCCGTGTTCCTGGCGGCCGTGCTCGCCTGCGGCGGCGTGGCTGCGCACCGTGCCGTGCCGCTCAGGGCCGCGACGCCGCTCTCGGCGGCGGGCACGGCCGATGACTTCTTCGCCGCCGCGGCGCTTCAGCCGTCCGATCTGCCCGGCTCGCTGCAGCCGACGGAGCAGGGAGACCTCACCGCCGGGCAGATCGCAGCGCAGGGCGGCGAGGGCGTGGCCGATCTGCTAGACAGCAGCGGCTTTCAGCAGGGGTATCAACAGGGCTTTGAGGCGGCGAACCGCGGCGCCGTGCTCGCCGGCGCCACGGCCGGCGTCGGCGATCTGCTGACCGTATTCAGTTCCGCCGACGGCGCCTCCGCCTGGAAGGCGTACGAGCAGCAGAACGCCGCGGGCGTGGGCCAGCAGGCGGCCGCCTCCGCGGGCGTGAGCCTCACGCTGACCGACACCACGCCGATCGATCTGCCTGCCCTGGGCGACGAGTCGAGCGCCGAGGAGCTGAGCGGTACGGCGACGGTGGCCGGGCTGCCCCTGCCGGTTGTGGTTGATATCGCCTTCGTCCGCCGCGGCGTGGTGCAGTACACGGTCGTCGCCGCCGGAGTCGCATCGCAGCAGGACCTGTTGCAGCAGATCGCCACTACGCTGGATGCAAAGGTCGCCGCGGCCCTGCCGCTGCTCGCTTCATGAGGCCGCGCCCGTCGCTCAATGCGGAATCGTGGGCGCCGTGCGCGGGTCCGTTTCCAGCACGATGCCGGCCGCGAGCAGTGCCTCGATCCGACCCCCGTCCAGCCCGCCCAGCTCGCGCAGGACGGCGCGCGTGTCCTGGCCGACCGTGGGCGGCGGGCCTTTGATGCCGCCCGGCGTGCGCGAGAGCCTCACCGGCGTGTCCACGATCGTCAGCTGCATGCCCTTGGGGTGCGTCACCTCGCTGAGCATGGCGCGAGCCGCCACCTGTGGGCTGGCGGCGGCATCCGCGATCGTGTTCACCGGGCCGCAGGGGATGCCGGCGGGCCGCAGCTCCGCCAGCCACTCCGCCGTCGTACGTTCGACAAAGGCGGCGTTCAGGATCGGCTCCAGCGCCGCGTGGTTGGCGGTGCGCTTGCCGCTGGTCTCGAAGCGCTCGTCGTCCAGCAGCTCCACCACACCGAGAATGCCGCAGAGCAGTTGCCACTGGTTCTCCGCGCCGAAGGCCAGCGCCACGACGATCCAGCCGTCTTTGGCGGGAAACGCCTGGAACGGCGTGGCGGCGGGGTGACGCGTGCCAAGCGGACCGGGGATCGTCTTCCGGCCGGAGGCGAAGTAGCGCATGTAGGCGTTCTCTTGAATGGCGAGCTGGCAGTCGAGCATGGCGATGTCCACGAACTGCCCTTCGCCGGAGCGGTCGCGCTCGCGCAGCGCCGCGAGGATGCCGATCGCGGCGTACAGCCCGGCGGCCACGTCGCCGATCGAGGTGCCGACGCGCACGGGCGGGCGTCCCGGCTCGCCGGTGATCGACATCAGCCCGCCCATGCCCTGCACGATCACGTCGAGCGCGGGCAGGTCGCGGTCCGGCCCGGTCTGGCCGAAGCCGGAGATGGCGCAGTACACCAGTCGCGGATTCAACTCGCGCAGCGCGTCATAGCCGAGGCCCAGCCTCGCCATCGTGCCGGGTGTGAAATTCTCCAGCACCACATCGGCGCCGCGCACCAGCGCCCGGATCGCCTCTTTCCCTTCCTCCGCGCGCAGATCGATCGCCACCGATCGCTTTCCCCGGTTCACCGAAAAGAAGTACGCCGACTCCTCCAAATCTTCCAGAGCCTCCCCCTCTCCACCTAATGGAGCCGATGGAGAGGGGGCCGGGGGGTGAGGCGACACCAGATGCGGCCCCGTCGTTCGCGCGATATCGCCGTACGGCGGCCGCTCCACTTTGATCACGTCGGCGCCGAGGTCGGAGAGGGTCATCGCGGCGAAGGGGCCGGAAAGCACCCAGGTGAGGTCGAGCACGGTGAGGCCGGCGAGCGGGCCATGGCTGGGCAGCGGCGGCATGGGCAAGGCTCCGAAGCGCGGCCGCGTCCGCCGCGCGTGCTTCGGCCCCACTGTAGCCCGCCCGCGCCCTGCGAGCACACCGGTCGAGTCAAGGCAGGGGAACCGACCGCCGGCTCTGCTACCGGCCGACCTCCACGCGTGTGCCGACCCAGTAGACCGCGTGCGGACCGGCCCAGAAGGCACTATGGCTCAACGCGAGTGACCGCGGGTACACGGTCGAAGTCGCGATCGTAGCTGTACAGCTCGGAGTCTCCTTCCGACTCCATATGCGCCACGATCAGAGCATCTTCGAAATCCAGTCGTGGGTCCGATTCCCAGAGTTCGAGCGCCCGTAGACATACGTATTTGACCGAGAGCCGCAACCCGCGTAAAAGAAGCACCGGAAGTAGACGACCGCGAATCTCCGGCCGCGTCAGACCGTACTGGCGCGGCGAGGCCAGCACATAGATGACTTCGGCGACGATTGCCTCGGCAGTGCGGCCTTGCTCCTCTCCACGCTGCATTCGCTCAAAGAGTGCCTGGCAACGGGCCGCCTTGTCCGGCTCGGTCCCGGTCAGAAAGCGCAGGAAGATGTTGGTATCCACCCACCTCATTGATCGCGCAGCTTGCGCTCGGTGCGTTCGGCTCGCTCCTCTTTCACTTCGCGAATGATTTGCTTGAAATCGCCCTCGTTGCCCAGTGGCTGAACAGAAGCAAAAGCCGTTTTCAGGGTGAATGCTGGCCGTTTAAGGCGTACCTGATCTCCGTCGATCTGAAAAATAATCTTGCCGTGCGGACCTGTGCCCAGCAGCCGGCGCACCTCGGCCGGCACCGTCACCTGTCCTCGCTCAGTAACCGACGCCACGATTTCCTTCATCGCCACGCCTCCATTGCGCTGATACTCTTGCATTGACCATAGCATGATTCAATGCACCCCCGCCATCCTGATGTTCCTCAGCGCTGCAACCCGAGCAACTCCGCCGCCTCGGAAATCGTGGCGGGGCGGCGGCCCAGGCGGCGGATCAACGCCACCGCCTCCTGCACCAGCTCGACGTTCGTCGGCGTGCGCGGGCCGCCGTAGTCCTCCAGACCCACGCGCAGGTGGCCGCCCCGGCGCACCGCCTCCTCCGCGATCGTGCCCAGCACGTCGCCGCCGAGCACGGCCACGCTCCAGGGCAGCCCCGTGCCGTCGAGCAGCGCCAGGTACGCGGCCAGCGACGGCGCGGTCGGCGGCAGGCCGAAGCCGGGCGTGCCGCCGCCGAAGTAGAGCTTGATCAGGGCGCCGCGCGGCAGCGCCCCCCTGGCGTGGTAGGCCAGCGCCAGCCGCAGGAAGCCCGGCTCGAAGATCGAGACGCTCGGGCCAAGCCGGTGCGCCGCACAGCGCTCGACCATATGGCGCACGTCGGCGTAGGTGTTCACGTAGACGGCGTCGATCGCGGCGGGCAGGCCGTCTCCATCGAGCCCGCCGAGATCGACCGACCCCGGATCGATCAGGCCCATGCGCAGGTGGCCGGCCTTCGCCAGCTCGTCGACGTGCGCGTAACGCTCCGCCATCGACACGTGCGCCGCGCCGCCCAGCGTGCCGCTGCCCATCGTCGGGTAGAGGATCGCGTCCGGGCGCCGCTCGCGGATGCGCGCGTAGGCGGCCAGGTACGGCCCGGCGGCGTGCACCGGCGTGCCGTTCACGGGCTCGTCGTTGTGGTTGTGCACGATCGCCGCGCCGGCGTCGATGCAGGCGAGCGCGTTATCGACAATTTCATCAATGGACCGGGGCACATGTGGGTTGCGGCGCTTCGGCGTACCGCCGTTGATCGCCGCCTCGATGATCACCGGCGTCGCGTTCATCGCAGCTCCTCCGGGCGCGGGCTGCCGCGCCGCGCTCCAGTCTACGGCGTTGCGGTTCGGCAGGGTTCGCTGGCGCAACGGTACTGCAATCCTCTCTCAGCTATCGGTCAATGGCGATTAGTGCGTCTCAGTACGAACCAAAACCAGATGACAATCCACACAGCGCATGCGATAGTGTGCGCCGGTCCTGCTCATCCGGAGCCGAATATGCCTGCAGTTGCGTGCGCCAGGGGCGCGCTGGCCCGAATCACTCTGTCGCGAGAGGCTGTTCCGCCGCGGCCCGGCTTGTGCATCTGCGCGCCGGCCCGCACCGAGGGGGCACGATCATGTACGCCATCCGCGCCAGCGGCATTGCCGCCGCCGGCAAAGCGGCGCAGTTCGAAGCCTGGTATGTACGCTTCGTCCAGCACCTGAAGACACAGCCCGGCTACCTGCGCAGCGTCCTGTTCAACTCCTCCGGCATCATCAACCGCTACACCTCGCTCGTCACCTTCAGCGACCGCAAGGCCGCGCAGGCTTTCGACGGGCCCTACGCGCAGTTTATCGCCGCCAATCCGGTCCAGGACCTGATCGAGGTCGCGACGCCGCTGGAAGCCTGGGAGCTGCTGACGACGAACGGCGGCGCCGTGCCATCGGGCGGCGCTGTCGCCATGGTCGAGGTCAGTGTCGATCCCAACAAGGCGCAGGCCTTCGAGCAGAGCCGCACCGAGCTGCTGGCCCTGATCGCCCAGCAAGGCCGCGGCTTCGTGCGTAACGGCCTGTGGCGCTTCGGCGGCGGTCCCGGCCGCTACCTCATCGCCCACGGCCACGCGACGCGCGAAGACGTGATCGCCTCGCTCAACGAGGTGCCGCAGATCGCCCGCTTCCTCGCCGCCAACCCGCTGGCGGGCTTTCTCACGGCGCCGCCGGCGTTCGAGGAGTGCACGGTGACCACCGCCGACGTGCCGGCGACCGTCGCCCAGCGCCGCTGAGCCGTAACCACTGAAAGCCAGATCGCATCGAAACGCAAGGCGAAGAAAGGATTCCGCGCCATGTACGTGCTGCGTGTCCAGATCCAGGCGTTGCCAGGCAAGGCCGCCGAGTTCGAGAAGCGGGCCGAGAGCTTCAACCAGTTCATTGTGCAGCAGCAGGGCTGCCTGCGCGTCTCGACGCTGGCCTCGCTCGGCTACGTCGGCCAGTACGAAGGCCTCGCCAGCTTCACCGACGCCCAGGCCGCGAAGACCTGCCTGCGCGGTCCCTGGGCTGAATGGCTCGAGAAGAACCCGGTCAACGACGTGCTCACCCTGCGCGCCCCCACCGAGGCGTGGGAGATCGTGCAGACTTCGCTGCAAACCGCCTCGCCCAGCGGCAGCTTCTTCGCGTCCGCCCAGGTGACGATCGACCCTACACAGGCCGCCGCCTACGAGGCCAGCCGCAAGGAACTGCTGGCGCTCTTCGACCGCGAGGCGCGCGGCCTGGTCGGCGCGGCGCTGGGCCGCTTCTGCGGCGGCGGCGGGCGCTACGTGCTCGCCAGCGTGTACACCAACCGCGACGACGCCGAGCGCACCCTGCAGGCGCCCGCGATTCAGGCCTTCCTGCAGGCGAACCCGGCGAGCAAGTTCGGCGCCGTCGCCGCGCCGGAGATCACCTTCTCGGAGGTGGTGCATTCGCGGGTGGCGGCCGCCGTGGCGCAGCGCTGAGCGCCACGAGGGAGCGCGCGGGGTCGCAGGCAGCGCCTCCCAGCTTTGGTGGACCATTTCACATGGCCGCGCGGCGGCCGGCACACACTGATCCAGCACCGTTAGCCAGTCCGCTCATCTGTGCCGGGATGCGGCGGGGCGGCCTTCATTGCCGCTCCGTCCGCCTCCGGCGACGGTCTCGCAGAGCGCGTGTCCCTCCAACCACGGATCGCTCGATCGCGTAGCTCGCCTCGCCTTGCGGCGCTGGGATAGGTGCCGGGTTCTTTGACGAGCATGCGCAAAAATGGCCTCGCCAAACGTTCAAGTAACCGAATCGAGACGAATCTCGGATGTCGTCTCGCACGGACAAGTGAGGAGGAGTCGTCTTGGTTACCGAGACAACCCCAGCAGCGGTGGAGCGAATCGTCGATGAGTTCCTGGCGGCGTGGTCCGCCCACGATTCGGAACGCCTTCTGCGCCTGTTTACCGACGACGTGGAGTACGAAGACGTGCCGGCCGGCGCGGTCAATCATGGCAAGGCAGAGCTGCGGGCCTTCGCCGAGGGCTGGTTCGCTGCCTCGCCGGACATCCGTTTTGAGTTGACGTCAAAGGTCGTGACCGGCAGCCATGCTGCAGCGGAATGGGTGGGCTACGGCACGCAGCGCGGCGATCTGCCAGGAATGCCGGCCTCCGGAAAGCAGTTTCGGGTGCGCGGCGCGAGCGTGATGGAGCTGGCGGGCGGCAAGGTCAAGCGCTGCACGGACTACTGGGACTTCGCCACCGTAATGCGCCAACTCGGCTTCCTGCCTGAAGTGAAAAGCTGACCGTGCTACTGCCGTTGTGAAGGCGGCCGCGAGGGAGTTGGGCTGCACCGACTGAATGCCTCGGCGACATGTTTCCTCGCGGGTTGCGGACACCGGCACCTACTGGGGAAGGGGACAATGGGTGAGCTGAATGGCCAGGCCGCCATCGTCACCGGCGGCGGACGCGGCATCGGCAGGGCCATTGCACGGGCCTTCGCGGCAGCGGGAGCGGTCGTTGCGGTGACGGCGCGCTCGGTGGACGAGCTCGCGGAAACGGTGGCACTGATCGAAGGTTCCGGCGGGCGTGCCCTCACCCTCCCCGCGGACGTGAGCTGCCGAAGCGCCATCGAGGCGGTCGTGTGCAAGACCGAGGAGCGGCTTGGGCCGGTGGACGTGCTCGTCAACAACGCGGGCGTTAGCGGGCCGGTGGGTCCCATCTGGGAGGTCGACCCTGAGGAATGGCAGCGCTGCATCGAGGTTGACCTGGTGGGGCCATTCCTCTTTGCGCGGGCCGCGCTGCCTGGCATGGTGGAGCGGCGGCGCGGGCGCATCATTAATGTCGCAAGCGCACACGCGCTTGGCCCTTTTCCGCACGGCAGCGGCTACGGGGTGGCGAAGACGGCGCTCGTCCGATTGACCGAGACGTTGGCGGAGGAGTCAAGGCCATACGGGGTCACCGCCTTCGCGCTCGACCCGGCGCTTGTGCGCACGCGGCTGACCGAGACGGTCACGTCGATGCCCGAGTGGAAGCGATGGATGGTGAGCACGCCGGCCACCGCGGTGGGGCTTCCGCTCGTCGAGGCGGAACGTCCCGCCGATCTCTGCGTGAAGCTCGCCTCTGGCGCCGCCGATGAACTGAGCGGGCGCTACATCCGCGTGCAGGACGACTTCGACGCATTGGTGCAACGGGCTGCTGAGATCCAGAAAGAGGACCTCTACCGTCTTCGGCTCCGAGTGTGAGCGGTGGTGCAGCAGGGCAGCTGCCACACTGCGTATTGCTGATCGCCGCGGCCGCCGGCCTCCGGGGCATGACAGGGCCGCGGATCCGGGCGGCAAACCGCTCGATACACGTCGGCTTCAGCGGTACGGGGGTGAGGAGTGCCGGCCGTAGCGGTCGGAAGATGAGGAGCAATGACCATGGTGGCAGGAGAGGCGCTCGCCGCGGCCACGCTTGAGACGTTGCGAGCGGACTTCCGCGGGGAGCTGATCGAGCCCGGCATGGCGGGCTACGACGAGGCGCGTTCAGTCTGGAACGGCAACATCGACCGGCGGCCCGCGCTGATCGCCCGCTGCAGCGGCGTGGCGGACGTGATCGCCGCCGTGAACTTCGCCCGCGAGAACCAGTTGCTCGTCGCCGTGCGCGGCGGCGGCCACAACGCCGCCGGCTACGCTACCTGCGACGACGGCATCGTCATCGACCTTTCCGGCATGAAGGCCGTGCGCGTGGACCCCGCCGCCCGCACCGCATTCGTGCAGGGCGGTGCCACCTGGGCCGATTTCGACCGCGAGACGCAGGTCTTCGGCCTGGCGACGACCGGCGGCACCGTCTCCAACACCGGCGTCGGCGGCCTGACGCTCGGCGGCGGCATCGGCTGGCTGGAAGGCGAGCACGGCCTGAGCTGCGACAACCTGCTCTCTGCCGACGTCGTCACCGCCGATGGGCGCTGCCTGCGCGCCAGCGCTACGGAGAACGCGGACCTCTTCTGGGGCCTGCGCGGCGGCGGCGGCAACTTCGGCCTCGTCACCGCTTTCGAGTTCCGCCTGCACCCCGTCGGCCCGCTGGTGCTGGGCGGCATGATCGTCTACCCGCAGAGCGAGGCGAAGGCCGTCTTCCGCTTCTACCGCGAGTTCGCCCGCAGCCTGCCGGACGCGGCGGGTCTCTCCGGCGCCGCGCTGCTGACCCTGCCGGACGGCACTCCGGCCGTCGCCATGCTGTTCGCCTACAACGGCCCGCTTGAAGAAGGCGAGCGCCTGCTCGCGCCCGTCCGCCAGTTCGGCACGCCGCTCGCGGACATGATCCAGCCCATGCCCTACTGCGTGCGCCAGACGATCCTGGACGAAGCCTTCGCCGCGCACGGCATCCACCGCTACTGGAAGTCGGGCGACGCCCGCGAGCTGAGCGACGAGATCGTCGATCTGCTCCTGCAGGGCGCGGCCGACTGCCCTTCGCCCCAGTCGTCGATCGCCGTTTTCGGGTTGCATGGGGCGTCCACGCGCGTGGCGCCGGAGGCGACGGCCTTCGCCCTGCGCGAGCCGCTCTGGGACATCAATCTGATCGCGCAGTGGCAGGACAGCGCCGACTCGGAGCGCAACATCGCCTGGGGCCGCCAGCTCTGGGCGCGGGTCGAGCCGCTGACCGGCGGCAGGGTCTACGTCAACCACTTCGCCGCAGACGACAAGCCGGAGCGGATCCGCGCCTCCTATGGCCCGAACTACGAGCGCCTGCTGGCCCTGAAGCAGCGCTACGACCCGACGAACCTGTTCTCGCTCAACCCCAACATCAAGCCCGCCGGCTGAGCGGCCGCAACGGCGCACGAGTGCAGCAAATCAGCAGAAGGGAGAATGTTCCATGCGTGTCGGAATCATCACCGTCGGCGTGGACGTGACCGCGCTGGCGCAACGCGCCGAGGCCCTGGGCTTCGACTGCCTCTGGATCCCCGAGCACACCACCACGCCGGTGCAAATCGCTCCGAAGACCACCAACTATCGGCAACACCTGGAAGAGGACGGCACGCCTCAGCTCCTCTATCGCTCCGGCCAGTTCGCCGATCCGTTCATCACCCTGGCGCGGGCCTCCGCCGTCACCGCCCGGCTGAAGCTGGGAACGGGGATCTGCCTTGTGCCGGAGCACAATCCGCTGCTGCTGGCAAAGCAGGTTGCGACGCTCGATGCCTTCTGCGGCGGGCGCTTCCGCTTCGGCGTCGGCGCCGGCTGGCTGGAGGAAGAGACCGCCATCATGGGCGGCGACTTCGCCCATCGCTGGGGCCAGACGCGCGAAGCGATCCTGGCGATGAAGGCGCTCTGGACCAATGAATCGGCGGCGTTCCACGGCAAGCACTACGACTTCCCCGCCGTGCTCTCCTATCCGAAGCCGGCGCAGCAGCCGCACCCGCCGATCTACGTCGGCGCCTTCGCCATGGGCAACGTCTTCCGCCGCGTGGTCAGCTACGCGGACGGCTGGATCACCTGGATCCTCACGCCGGAGCAGGTCCGCGAGGGCCGCGCCCGGCTCAACGAGGCGGCGCGCGGGGCCGGCCGCGACCCGCGTTCGATCGACATCGTGGCGATGCCGGTGGCGGCCGAGCTCGACGCCTTCAAGGCGTATGAGGACGCCGGCGCGGATGAAGCCGTTGTGCTGGTCATGCCGGGGCCTGAGCCGGAGATGCTGAACGAGCTGGAGCAGATCGCCAGGGTCGTGCTGCCGCGCTACGGCGCGCTCACGCGGGCCTGAGCGCGGCGCGGCCGATCAGACCGGGTAGGCCTCGGTGCGTGTAGTGTGGGGGGAGTCCCATGACGACCGACGAGGCGTTAACGATCCTGCGAACGGACCCAGTGGCACGAGACCTACTCGCCTCTGCCAACATGGCCCGGCTCGCCTACACCTGGCGCGACGGCAGCCCGCGCGTCGTGCCGATGTGGTTCCAGTGGACGGGGGCGGAACTGCTGATGGGCGCGCCGCCGAACTCGCCGAAGATGAAGGTTCTTGGGACGCGGCCGCAGGTCGCAGTGAGCATCGACGGCGTGCAGTGGCCCTACCAGTGGCTGACGGTGCGCGGGACCGCCACGGTGCAGGTAGCGAGCGAGCCATTGCCCTTCCGGGAATACGTCATGATGGCGCAGAGGTACTTGGGCGAGGCGGGCGGCGAGCAGTTCCTGACGGCATTGCGCCAGACGTTCTCTGCCTGGAGCCGCATCGCCATCCAGCCGCAGGAGGTGCGGGTGCTCGACTTCCAGGGCCGCTTCCCCGGCGCCTGGTCGGGCGGAAGCCACGGCACCTGACCGGGCATCGCGCTGTCTCCTGCCCCGTGCAACGCCGGGTTGTCGCGGCGGCCGGTTCGCAGTAGAATCGTGCAGAATTGCTGCAAGGGCCGCGGCAGCGGTCAGAATGGAGATGGCGCACGTGTCCGGTGTGAAGCAACTCGGCTACCTCAGCATCGGTGTGAGCGACCCGGAGGGCTGGCGCGCCATGGCGACGCGCGCCCTCGGCCTGGAAATCGTGCCGGGCGACGGCCGCTCCACCTCCTACCTGCGGATGGACGAGCATCACCATCGCATTGAACTCCGCAAAGATGGCACCGACGATTTGCAGGTGGTCGGCTGGGAGGTGCCGGACTCCGCGACCCTCCAGGCCGTTGCCCAGCGCCTCGAGGACGCCGGCGTGCCGGTACAGGCCGGCACGCGCGACGAGGCCGACCAGCGGCGGGTGCTCGAGCTGATCAAGTTCCAGGATCCCGGCGGCATTCCCACCGAGATCTACTACGGGCAGCCGCTCAACCAGAAGCCGTTCCATCCCGCGCGCGCGATCTCGGGGTACAAGACCGGCGATATGGGTCTTGGTCACCTGGTCGTCTACCAGCCCGACCTGGAGGCGAGCCTGCGTTTCTACACCGAGCTGCTCGGCTTCCGCGTTTCGGACGTTATCGGGCCCGCCGGCCATCCCCTGGGGGTGTTCCTGCACTGCAACGCGCGGCACCACTCGATCGCCCTGTTCGCCGCCCCGCACGCGAGCAAGCGGATCAACCACTTCATGCTGGAGGCTAACAGCCTGGATGATGTCGGCTCCGGCCGCGACATCTGCCGCCAGCAGGGCCTGCCGATCGTCATCGATCTCGGCAGGCACATGAACGATCATATGGTGTCGTTCTACCTCGGCAATCCCTCGCAGTTTGCCATCGAGTACGGCTGGGGCGCCCGCACGGTCGACGACAGCTGCTGGCAGGTCGGCCACTACGAGTCCGTGGAGTCCATCTGGGGCCACCCGGAGCTGTCACAGATGGCGGCGCAGATGGCCCAGGCGGCCGCCGCGGCGGACTAGGATCCGCCCGGTAGCTGACGCGGCGGCCACGGCAGCCATGCGGCGGGCACGCTGCCGATAATCACACCGCCGTACGCAGGCTGCCTGTACGCCGTGCGCGGAGATCCAGCCCCGGCGTTTCCAAGCGTTTCGTCTGCGGGGAGGGCGGCGATGATCGCCGCCCTCCCCGCGGCGCGCCCAGCACGCGGGGAAGATGTTAAACGTCGATGACTATTCGTACAGGGGTCTTTCATCTGCATCCCCGCCTGCCTACACTGCCTCCAGCCGTGCCCCGTCGCAGGGCGGGCGCGACAGCGCCCGATGCCGGCTCGCGGAGGATGCCATGCCCCGGATGCACGACATGCAGCGCTACCTGGTCGAGGAGTTCACTGAGGAGTATCTCGAAGGCCGCATGGGCCGGCGCGACCTGCTGCGCCGGGTGCTGCTGATGACGGGCTCCGCCGCCGTCACCGCCGCCGCGCTCGGCGGCCTCGGCGTGCGCAGCCGCGCCGCCGAGGCCGCTGCGCCGATCCGGCCGCGGCCGTTGCCGCCCGCCGGCCCGGTGCCGGCCGCGATCCTGGCGCAGATGCAGGCCGACCCGGGCGCGCCGCCGTCGCAGCAAACCACCGATAACGTCGTCGATCCGGGCGACCCGCGCATCATCGCCGGCGTGGTCAGCTTCGCCGGCGCCGCCGGTGACCTGTTGGGCTACCTGGCCCAGCCCGCCGACGGCGCCGTGCATCCTGGCATTGGCGTCGTGCACGAGAACTGGGGCTTGATCGAGCCGAACATGGACATTTGCCGCCGCTACGCCCTGGAGGGATACGCCGCGCTCTGCGTCGAACTGGTCTCGCGCGCCGGCGGCACGGCGCAGTTTATGGACGACCTCGCGCGGGCCTCCGGCTTCCTCGGCGGCGCCAACCCCGACGATCTGGTCAGCGACCTGATCTCCGGCGTCGTCTTCCTCTCGCAGCAGCCGCTGGTGGACAGCGCCCTGCTCGGCGCCACCGGCTTCTGCTTCGGCGGCGGCCTGGTCTGGCGGCTGCTGGAACAGGATACGAACATCAAGGCGGCCGTGCCGTTCTACGGCCCCACCCCGCCGCTGGCCGACGCGCCGAACATCACTGCCGCCGTGCTGGGGATCTACGCCGAGCTCGATACGCGGATCACAAGCTCCTCGAACGATCTCGACGCGGTGCTCGATGCGGCCGGCGTCAGGCACGACAAATGGATCGCGCCCGGCGCCAACCACGCCTTCTTCAACAACACCGGCCCGGCCTACAACCCGGCGGATGCGATGGCAGGCTAGCAGCGCGCCCTCGCCTGGTTCGCGCAGTACCTTGTGTAGGGAACAGGGAAGAGAGGGCGGTGCGGCCCGACTATTCGCCGGAGGCGGCGGGGAGGATGGCGCGGCGCACGGCCTCGACGATCTGGTCGATGTCGTACGGCTTGCCGATCAGCTCGAAGGACGGTGTGCGGCCCACGAGTTCGTCGAGGGCGCGCTTGTTGGTCGTGGTGACGACGAAGCGGCGCCCCTGCGCTTCGCCCAGCCGCTCCACCCATTGAAAGAACTGCCAGTTCGCCTGGTACGGCAGCGAGACGTCGTAGACGATCACCCGAGGGTTGTGCTCGGCGAAGAAGGCGGTGATGTCCTCTTCGCCGCTCTTCAGTTCCGGCACCTGGCCGGAAACCACGGTGTAGCCCTCTTCCTCCAGCACTAACCTGAGCAGGTTGATCACCTCCTCGCTGGAGTTGAAGACAGCCACCACACCGCCGGCTGCCTCTGCCATCACACCGCTCCCCGTGCGCCTGTCTGCCGGAGCTTTGCAGCCACGCCCGTTCGCGCGGAGCGTATGCCGCGCATACGGACTGGTCAAGAGGGTATCAGCGGCGCCGCGGGCGCATGCCGCGACTCCTATTCCCTATCCTGGCCGAGCACGCGGCGGACCGTGCTGAGCAGCACGTCGAGGTCGAAAGGCTTCTGTACGTAGGCGCGAGCGCCCAGACGCCAGGGCCGCGCCTCGAACCGGGCCGTAGCCGAGACGATGATGATCGGCACTGCATCGCCGAAATGCGCTTGAATGTAGGCGGCAATCGCCTCGCCGTCGGCGTGCGGCAGACCCAGATCCAGCAGCACGGCGCTCGGCTGCCGATCGCTCAGCCGCGCGAACGCCTCGCGGCCGTCGGCCGCCGCCTCACAGGGCAGGCCGTCCTCGCGCAGCGCCGCGCACATCATCTCGCGGATGCCGGCGTCGTCTTCGATGACCAGCAGAGGGGCGTTCGACTGCTCCATGCGCCGCCGGCGCCAGAACCCTGGCGATCTTCCGCCAGTGTCGGTGTTGCCGTGCGGCTGTGTCCAGCGCGGATCGGGCTCGCGACCCAGCAGCGGAACGCTATCTCGCCGGCCGGAATCGCACGAGCGTGACTTCGGGCGTCACGTCGTCGTAGGTGGCGACGAGCGGCATGTCGATCTGCACGGCGTCGAGCGGGCAATCGACCAGGTTCGCGATCATGCGCGGGCCTTCGTCCAGTTGCACCATCGCGTAGACGTAGGGCGCATCCTCGGTGAAGGCGGGGTTCGCCGGCTGATGAATCACGGTATACGAATGCAGCCGGCCGCGCCCGCTGACGGGCTGCCAGACGATCTCGGCACGCAGGCAGACGGGGCAGACCTCGCGCGGGTAGAAGAAGAGCCGGTCGCAGAGGCGGCAGCGCGGCATCAGCAGCTCGTGGCGCCTGGCTGCCTCCCAGAACGGCCGGCTCGCCTCGCGGTGCAGCGGAATCGGCAGCGGCTTGCGGTAGTCGGTCACCATCGGCTGTCCACCTGAGAAGAAAGGAAAGAGGATAGAGGGAATAGGAGATAGGGATTGCCGGGAGGCGCTCGTTCCTATTTTCTATCTCCTACTTTCTATTTCCTCGTCACACGGCGTCCTCGGACCCGAGGACCAGCGAGCACATTTCGCTCGCCGTGCCGCCTCAACCATTCACCATGCAGAGATCGTTCCTCCGCACCTGGCGCGGCCCGGCGCGGCCCATGATCTGCCGCGCCGCCTCGATCACGTGGCGGAAGCCGCCGGCGAGGCCGGGCTGGCCGCCGGAGATCTGGCCGCCGTCCGTGTTGATCGGGAAATCGCCCTTGTAGGTCGTGTCGGTGTGCTGATAGAAGGGGCCGATCTCGCCCTTCTTGACGAAGCCCGCGTCCTCCAGCGTAACCGCCACGAGAATCGTGTAGCAGTCGTAGAACTCGGCGAACTGCATGTCGGCGGGCCGGTAGCCGGCCATGCCCAGCGCCCGCGCCGCCGAGACCCTGGCCGGCGTCACCGTGATGCGCGGCGTCTGCCAGATCGCGGCGTTCGCCTGCTCCAGCCCGGCGCCCAGCAGGTAGACCGGCCGGTTGGGCAGCGACTTCGCCCGCTCCGCCGTGGTGACGATGCAGGCGGCCGCGCCGGCCGAGGGCATCACGCACTCCAGCATGTGCAGCGGCTCGTTGATGTAGCGCGAGTTGAGTACGTCGTCGATCGTGATCGGCTGGCCCTGAAACGTGGCGTTGGGGTTCTGCAACGCGTTGAAGCGCTCGTCCACGGCCAGCTTCGCCATCTGCTCCGGCGTGGTGCCGTACTCGTGCATGTGGCGGCGGTAGATCAAGGCGTAGCCGGTGCCGGCGCCGGCCGCCGGGCCGAACGGCTGCTCGAACTCCGCGTTGACGCTGCCGCGGCCCGCGCCGGGGCGCGGCGGCGCGGCGCCCGCATCCCGCGCGTTGCCCATCACGATCAGCGCCGTGTGGCACAGGCCGGCGTTGATCGCGGAGGCAGCGACGGCCACGGAGGTTGCGCCCGTCGCGCCCTGCATCGAGACGCCGGTGGCGAAATTCGGCCGCATGCCGAGATATTCGGCCATCGCTGCCGGCGTCATGTTCGTGCCGTCCACGACCAGGCCGTCCACGTCCTCTTTGCGCAGGCCGGCATCCTCGATCGCCAGCCGTGCCGCCTCCGCGCAGAGGCCCTCCAGCGAGCGGCCGGGATAGCTGCGCCGCGTGGGCAGCTCGCCGATGCCGACGATCGCCGCCTTCCCTCGCAGGCTCATCGCTGCCGTACCTCCTCCGCTGCCTGCCGCGCCTCGACGATGCCGCGCTGCTGCAACTCGGCGACGGCGGCGCCGTCGAGGCCGAGGTCGTGCGCCAGCACGGCGGCCGTATGTTCTCCCAGCAAGGGCGCCGCCTGCAAGGGCACGTGCGAGGCTGAGAGGCGCAGCGGTGAGCCCATCACGCGCACGTCGCCCGCCGTCGCGTGCGGAATCGTCTGCACCAGCCCGCGTTCGACGAGGTGCGGGTCGGTGAAGAGATCCAGGGTGTCCAGCACGGCGCTGCAGGGCACGCCGGCCTCACCCAGCTCGCGCATCGCCTCGTGCTTGCTGCGCCGCCGCGTCCAGGCGGCGATCTCGGCGTGCAGCTCGTCGCCGTGCTCGATGCGCGCCGGGCCGGTCTCGAAGCGTGGGTCGTTCACCAGCTCTGGCCGGCCGATCGCGGCGCAGAGCGTGTCCCACATGCGCGTGGTCACGACCATGATGAACAGGTAGTCGTTCGGCCCGCCGGGGGCGCAAGGATAGATGTCGGACGGCATGCCGAGACGGGTGCCGCTGCGCTGGCCCGGCGCCTGGCCCCAGGTTTGCAGGCCGAGCGTGCGCATGAACAGCGTCACCGCTTCCTGCATCGAGATCTCGATCAGCTGGCCCTCGCCGGTGCGCTGTTTCTGCACGTAGGCCGCGGTGATTGCCAGCGCCATCTGGATACCGGTGCCCGAGTCGCCGATCGTCGGCGCAGGGCGCATGGGCGGGCCGTCGCGCGGGCCGGTCATGGAGAAGGTGCCTCCCGCCGCCTGCGCCACCCAGTCGTAGGACTTGTAGCCGCTGTACGGCCCGCTGAGGCCGAAGCCCTTGACCCGGCCGTAGATGATGCCCGGATTCACCGCGCGCAGCACGTCGTAATCCAGTCCCAGCCGCTCGATCACGCCGGGGCCGTAGTTCTCCACGAACACGTCGTAGCGCGGCGCCAGCCGCATCAGCAGCTCGCGGCCTTCCGGCCGGCTGAGGTCGATCACGATGCTGCGCTTGTTGCTGTTGTAGTTCAAAAAGTACTGGGAGACGGCTGGCCCCTGCGTGACGCCGCGGCCCGGATCGCCGCGGCCGGGCGGCTCGACCTTGACCACGTCGGCCCCAAGCCAGGCGAGCAGCTGCGTGCAGGAGGTGCCCGCCTCGTACTGCGTCATATCGAGCACGCGCATCCCATCGAGAGCCGGCATAGGCGCTCCTCCGCGATCGGGTGCTGTCGGGGCGTTTCTGCGTGGCTGAAGCGTCTCTCCCGATCAGGCCGACGGTACCGCGATCGCAGGCGGCTTTCAATGGCGTGCTGAGGCAATCGGAGAGCCGGTCCGCTCGTGCCGGTGCGGCTCGGCAAGCGCGGGCAGGCAGGCACGGATTGGCTGACCGAGTGCGAGGCTCACATCCGCCCGCCGCGCGCCGCCGATCGGCCGGCCAACAGACGGACGGCGGCCGCGGCGGCACTGGCCGGCTACTCCGGCTCGATGCCGTGCCGGCGGAGCACGTCCTCCAGGCCGAGATCGACCCGCGCCGCGTGCAGCCGCCGCACGCGCGCGGCCCACGCCACCCCCTGTGCCGCAAGCTCCTGCAGCCGGTCGGCAAAGAGCATGCCGAGCAGGACTTGCTGCGTCTGCGGATCGCGTCCGCCGGCGCGCATGGCCGCAATCACTTCGGCCAGCAGCGCCTCCATGCGGGCGCGATCCTCGGCACTGAGGCACGCTAATGCGTCCAGCGGCGGCTCCTTCGCGGCGGCACGGGCGCCGCTTCGAGTTGACTGACACATCATAAAGATTTGCTTGCGATCCTGTATACATACCGTTACTGTAGAGAGACCGTTGTGTGGCGAACCCGGTTCAGGAGGTTCCCGTGGTCACTGCCATCCGCGCCGCCGAGTCCGTTAGCTCGCCAACATCGGCGCTGTGCCGCGTGTTCCTGGTCCGGGGCGACACGCTTGCCTGGCTGGGTCTGCGCAGCCTGCTCGCTGACCTGCCCACGGTCGCGGTGATGGGCGAAGCCACGACGGCGGCGGACGCGCTTTGCATGGCGCCGGCGCTGGCGCCTGACGTGATCGTGCTCCCCGGCGCCGTTGCCGGTGTGGCCGCTCCGATCGTGATCACGCGGCTGCGCGAGCGCTGTCCCACGGCGTGCTTCGTCATCCTCCTCGACCAGCTTGATCCTCAGACGCTGGTTGCCCTGGGCGAGGCGGCGGTCGCGGCCTGTGTGCTGCTGAGCGAAGTGACGCCGGCCCTGCTGGGCCGCGTTCTGGCCGCTGCCGGCACCGGCAGCGACGACTCCCATAAGCTTTGGAGCCGCGCGGTGCTCACAGCGTTCGCCGCCGCGCACGGACCGCGTGAGGAGAGCGCCGCGCCGCGCACAGCGCCGCTCACACCACAGCAGCGACGGGTGCTGGTGCTGATCGCCGGCGGCCTGAGCGACCAGCAAACGGCTGCCCGGCTCGATCTCAGCGCGAGCACTGTCGCGAGCCATATCCACGAGCTGAGCGCCCGTATCGGCGCCGCCAACCGCTTCCAGATCGGCTGGCTGGCGCACGAGCTGGGGCTCGTCTCGCGTGAGGAAATGCTCCGTGCCCTTGCTGACCGGCTGACCGCCCGCATCGGCTAGCGAACCCTCCAGGTCGGAACCCGTATTTCCTCCAGTCCGATCTGGAGGAATCGCGATGGACGGCGCTGCCCGGACCGCGCATGCTCCCAGAGCAAACGGGTGGTACCCAACCGCCTCTCGAAAACGCCCCTATTGGGATACGGTGCTGACGGTCACGGTACCGGGCTGAGTCGAGTAGACCCAGCCCGCCTGGCCGGGCTGGAGCGTCGTAGTTTCCTGATACATCGCTGTTGTTGGGTCGTACACCAGCACGGCATCGACCCCGGACACCTGCGCCGGACGATCGGTTGCATTGCCAATCGGGGTCAGTTCGTCGTGATTGATCGAATAGGAGAAGATCTCTGCAGGTGCGTCAGGTAGAGAGATGGTTCTCAGATCAGAGAAAAATGTCCAGTACATCGTCAGCCGAGGGAGCATCGTACCGGTTGCGATCGGGAGATCGTGGCTCGTGTGATTTACGGCCATCCTGCCAACCAGATACACCGATTGGAGATCGCTCAACAGCGGAGAGTTATCAGCAGAGGCGATAAGGTTCCAGCCAGACGGGTACTGAACCATAGAGGTGGCAGGAGCCACGCGATCGGCGATGACGGTGGTGAACGTTACCGCCGACCGGAACCCTGCGACACATTGGACGATATTGAGTTGCTGGGCCACGGTAACACAGTTCTGTGTAGGCTCACCCGTTGGCCCCTCAACAATTGCAGCCGCCTGGTCTGGCGCAACGGTGATGGTCAGACGTGCTGGATGCGAATTCACAGCGAAGTCGTACGTCAGGCCGGCAGGCTGGTCGGCAAGACTTTGCACCCGCAGCGAACCGCCGCCGCCAGGCGTGGGTGCGGGGGCTGGCGTGCGGCGGGCGCCGGCGAAATACACGGTGCCGTGAGGCGGAATGACCACGGTGGTGTTGGGATATTCGACGAGGATGTCCTGCCCCTGAGGAGTGGGACTAGCGTTCGGCGTGGCCTGGACCGCCGGCTTGGGCTGGTTGCGCGACACCGCCGCCACCGGCGTGGTCCCCTGCGTCGCGGTGCTGCGCACCGCCGCCTGAGGAGAACGCGCGCTGCTGGGTGGCGTGGGCCGATCCTGGCAGCCGGAAGTCAGGCCGAGCAGGACGACAATCGCGAAGACGGGCATCGCCGTGCGAGAGCGATGGCCAAGACCCGGTCGTCGCGCCATGTGCGCCCCCATGGTGGTCGATGGTTGTGACCCATAGTATCGGCAATCCGCGAACCCGTCTGCACCCACGGCCAAGTCGTTGAAATTTATTCTTGACAGTATCGCAACTGCCGTGACAGCCTGTGCGGAGTTTATTGCACTGAGGTAACGATGCGACGCCGATTCGTGTGCCTGGCCGCTCTCCTGCTCATGCTGAAGCTGACCCTCTTTCCTACTCCACCGACGACGTGGGCTCAAACGCCTCCGCCGACACCATCGGCGCAGGGCCATGTGACGCCGACACCCACTGCCGGAGGTCAACCGCGCAATCCGGGCACTCCGACCACCGGGCCGGCCACAGGCACTCCGACCGCGGCTCCGAGCCCTGCTCCGGTATTGCGTCCCGGTCAAGCGACGTCGCTCTCCGGGTTCTTGCGGATCTACTGGGGTGATACACCAACCTCGAGCAAGGTGATCGTTGCGCTTGAGCCGGATGCCGACCCCGCCCATTCCATCGAGATCCAGGTCAACCAGTCCACCCAACTACCGCGCCAAGGCCTGCGCGCCATTGAGTCCAAGCACGTGGTGACGACCGGCGTGGTCGCCTCCGCGGCATCTGTGAGCCGGCGACCAGTCGTCACTGCCTCATCGATCCAACCCACGGGGCCGACGATGATGGCTGCCGTTGCCCCACCGCTCAATACCACCTGGCTCAATCTGCTCTGCCGCTTCGCTGACGACAACCTGAAAAACCTTGACCCCAACCCCTGGCAGTTCTTCGATGCCTATACTGAACCGCCCCGGGTATCCTGGAGGCTCCGGACTTTGAGAGGACGGAGCAATGGCAAAGGTGACCAGGTACCCTGCCGAGTTACGCGAACGGGCGGTGCGCATGGTGGTCGAGCACCGCAAAGACTATGCCTCGGAGTGGG
>DATGEL010000009.1 GCA_035310145.1 Dehalococcoidia bacterium | reverse complement strand
CCCGGCGACAACATCCAGATGCAGGTGGAGCTGATTCAGCCGGTGGCGATCGAAGAGGGCTTGCACTTCGCCATCCGCGAGGGCGGCCGCACCGTCGGCGCCGGCGTCATCACCCAGGTCGCGGAGTAGGCCGGCATGGCGAAGAAGGAAGACCGGCAGATCATCCACCTCGCCTGCACCGAGTGCCGCGAGCGGACCTATACGACGACGAAGAACCGCCGCAACGACCCGGAGCGGCTGGAGCTGCGCAAGTATTGTCCGCGCTGCCGCGGCCACCGGCCGCACCGCGAGACCCGCTAACGCCGGCAAAGGCGTACAATTTATGATGGCCGCCGACGGCCATGTGCGCCATGTGCAAAGAGGGGCGGGGGCGCCGGTCGCCCCCGCTCTGCCGGTACGGTCAGCCTTTGCGGTTCGCCCCGCAGCAACCAGTCAGCGATGAAAGGCCGCGACCATGAACCGTGAGGCACGCCGCCATCCGCCGCAGGCGAAACCCGGACGAGGCGGCAGAGCAAGCTCGGCCCGCCCATCCTTGAGCACCGGCGGGGTCAGCAGCGGCCGCGGTGGGGCACGGCTCGGCGGCGCCGGGCGCTCACTGTTCCGCGCCAACTGGCTGCAGGACATCTGGTCGGAGATGAAGAAGGTGCAGTGGCCCACGCGCACCGAAGCGTGGCACCTCACCCTCGTCGTCATTCTCGTCTCGGTCGTCGTGGGCGTGGCGCTGGGCGGCATCGACTCCGGCTTCGGCTGGTTTATGGAACACACCGTGCTCAAATAGCCGCCCTGCCCGCCGCTCGGCAGGCGCGGGGCAACGGCGGCGCGGCAGGCGCTCGCGCCGCCTCAAGGACCACGATCATGGCGGTCAACACACGCAAACGCGCGGAGGACGAGGCCGCGGACGACGCCGGTTCGGCGCCGCCCGCGGTGGATGTCGATCTCAGCGCCCAGGACGGGCGCCAGTGGTACGTCATCCACACCTACTCCGGCTACGAGAACAAGGTCAAGGCGAACCTCGAACACCGCATCGAAAGCATGGACGTGCAGGATCGCATCTTCCAGGTCGTGATTCCGACCGAGGAGGAGATCGAGATCCGCGACGGTCAGCGGCGCATGGTCTCGCGCAAGCGTTTCCCCGGCTACGTGCTGGTGGACATGCTGGAGCTGCGCGAGGGCGATGAGGCCTCGAACAAGGCTTGGTACGTCGTGCGCAATACACCGGGCGTGACCGGCTTCGTCGGCTCGGGGAACAAGCCGGTGCCGCTGGAGCCGGCCGAGGTCAAGAAGATCCTCAACCTGATGAAGGCGGAGGAGCCGCGCGTCAAGGTGAGCTTCCAGATCGGCCAGCAGGTGCGCATCATCGACGGGCCATTCATCGACTTCACCGGCGCGGTGGACGAGATTAACGTCGAGAAGGGGAAGGTCAAAGTCCTCGTCTCCTTCTTCGGCCGCGAGACACCGGTAGAGCTGGACTTCTTGCAGGTAGAGCAGGCCAGGTAGCGCAGCAAACCGCCGCTTGCTGCACAGCATCGCCCGTGCCGGCGCCGTCTTTAATCGAGGCGCCGGCACGGCCATGAAGAGGAAGGACCGTGGCAAAGAAAGTCCGCGCCGTCGTCAAGCTCGCCATTCCCGCGGGCAAGGCAAGCCCGGCGCCGCCGGTGGGCCCAGCGCTCGGCCAGCACGGCATCAATATCATGGGCTTCGTGAAGGAGTACAACGAGAAGACCGCCTCGCAGGCGGGCACGATCGTGCCGGTGGAGATCACCGTCTTCGAGGACCGCTCCTTCACCTTCATCCTGAAGACGCCGCCGGCCGCCGAACTGCTGAAGAAGGCCGCTGGCGTGGAGAAGGGCAGCCGCAGCCAGAGGAAGGAGCTCGTCGGCTCGGTCACGCAGGCGCAGTTGCGCGAGATCGCGCAGGTGAAGCTGAAGGACCTGAACGCCTACGATGTAGACGCGGCGATGAAGCAGATCGCCGGCACCGCCCGGCAGATGGGCATCGAGGTGAAGCCGGGCTAATCGGCCCTCATCCCCCGGTGCATGCCTCTTGCTCCCAATCCTGGGAGAAGGAGAGATCTTCGGACGGATGGATTGAGATCAAGGCGGGAACCAAACGTCTCCCCTCTCCATTCCATGGAGAGGGGCCGGGGGTGAGGCCACGCGCCCTTCGCGCCTCGCGGCGCGACCAGCAGCGCAGGGTTAATCCGGCGTGGCCCGGAACTTCCTCCTCCCGATCGCCCCTCTCCTTCTCCCAGGACTGGGAGAAGGACCAGAGGAATGAGACGGGGGTGAGGATGAGGGTCCGCACCAGCCCCGCAGCACGCAGTACCTCCGCCCATCTAATCATCCGGGCGAGAGGGAGGGATGGCCGCCGGAGCGCGGCGCCCGCAGGAGGTTTGGGCCATGCCGAAGCGCGGCAGGAAGTACGTGGAGGTCGCGAAGCTCGTCGACCGCGGCAAGCTCTACAGCCCCGAGGAGGGGATCAAGCTTGCCAGGCAGGCGCACTTCGCCAAGTTTGACGAAACCGTCGAGGTGCACCTGCGCACCGGCCTGGACCCGCGCCATGCCGACCAGCAGGTGCGCGGTACGGCGCTCCTGCCCCACGGCCTGGGCAAGACGGTGCGCGTGCTCGTCTTTGCCGAAGGCGAGGCTGCCCGCATAGCGCAGGAAGCCGGCGCCGATTTTGTGGGCAGCGATGAGCTGATCGCCCAGATCCAGGGCGGCTGGACCGACTTCGACGTGGCGCTGGCCGTGCGCGACCTGATGGGCAAGGTCGGCCGCCTCGGCCGTGTGCTTGGCCCGCGCGGCCTGATGCCCAACCCGCGCTCCGGCACCGTGGTCGAGCCACAGGACGTGGCCCGTGCCGTCAACGACGCCCGCCAGGGCCGCGTCGAGTTCCGCCTGGACCGCACGGCGCTGATGCACGTGCCGATCGGCAAGGTCAGCTTCGATGAGTCCGCCCTGCTCGGCAACATGGCGACGCTGGTGCAGGCGATCGTGCAGGCCAAGCCCAGCGGCGCCAAGGGCCAGTACATCCGCAGCATCACCGTGACCACGACGATGGGTCCCGGCATCCACCTGGACCTGACGCCGACGCTGGCTTTGCAGTCGCAGTAGCGGCGCGATCGGCTATACTGGCCAAGATACAATCGCATACCGCCGAACACGCGTAGCCAGAGACAGCAGGCGGCCCTCGGGCCTTAAACCTCCAGCCTGCCGAGGCGAGCGGATCGGGCACCGGCAGCCGCAGCGCGCTCGCGCCGCGACGCCGTCCTCGGATCCTCGCGCCTCGCCAGCGCGGGGGTTTTTGTCTGGCAGAGACCGGTGGAAGGGCTGCCCAGGGAACGTGCCGCGCGAGCAGCCGGCCACGGCGGCAGACGGAGATGGGAAAGGGGGCACCTATCGTGCCAACGGCACGCAAGGAGCAGCAGGTCGAAGAGCTGCAGGCACTCGTCTCGCGCGCGACGATCACGATCAGCACCGGCTACCGCGGCCTCAGCGTAGCGGAGATGATCGTGCTGCGCCGGCGCATGCGTGACGCCGGCGTCGACGTGCGCGTGGTCAAGAACACGCTGCTGAAGATCGCCGCCGAGCGCGCCGGCCAGCCGAAAGTCGCCGAGTTGGGCAGCGGCCCCACGGCGATCCTCTTCGGCTACGGCGACGTGGCCACGCCGGCCAAGGCGGTACAAGAGTACGTGCGCACCGCGCGCACCGCCCTCACCGTCAACTCGGCGTTCATGGATGGGCAACTGCTCAGCGCCGGCCAGCTGGGCGACATCGCCAATCTGCCCTCCAGGGAGCAACTGCTGGCGAACCTCATCGGCGGGCTGCGCTCGCCGGTCGCGGCCTTTGCCAGCCTTTTGCAGGGCACGATCCAGCAGTTCGCCGGCCTGGTCGAGGCGCGGGCCAACCAGCTCGAGGGCAGCGCGGCGTAGCCGCCGGCGCAGACAACAGGACGAATCCTCGGCGAGTGCCGGGGCAGAGGAGGAACGGACGAGATGGCAAGCGAGCGTGTGCAGCAGGTGATGGACATCATCAAGGAGATGACGATCCTCGAGCTGCGCGACCTGAACAAGCAGATCGAAGAGGTCTTCGGCGTCACGGCGGCGGCGCCGATGATGATGGCCGCGGGCGCGGCGCCGGCCGCGGGCGGCGCGGCGGCGGCCGAGGCGCCGGTCGAAGAGCAGACCGAGTTTACGGTGATGCTTACCAACTTCGGCGACAACAAGATCGGCGTGATCAAGGCCGTACGCGAGGTGACCTCGCTCGGTCTGAAGGAAGCCAAGGACCTGGTGGAGAGCGCCCCCGTTGCCGTCAAAGAGGGGATCACCAAGGACGAGGCCGAGTCGATCAAATCGAAGCTGGCCGAAGCCGGCGCCGGCGTCGAGGTCAAGTAGAACCTTCGGCCCTCACCCCTGCCCCTCTCCCAATCCTGGGAGAGGGGTGTTCGTTTATCGCGCGGCCAATGGTATGGACGGCTGTTATGCTATAATGCCGTTCGCGATGGAAGACGCCGAGCCACGCCTTTGCCGCTACTGCGATCGCGACGCCACCCACACCTGCCCGCGCTGCGGCTCGGACTGCTGCGACGACCACGGGCGCGATCTCTGCCAGGCCTGCCTCGCGCCGGAGAGCGCCCTGCCGTCGAGCACCATCTTCCGCGGCTCGCTTGTCGCGCTGGGCGTCGCGGCGCTGGTCGCCGTCTGGCTGCTGGTCAAGCCGCCCACCTTGCCCGGCGAACGCCGGCTGGCGCAGGCGCAGGGCCAGAACCCCGCGGCCGTGCAGCCGGCCAGGGGCCAGCCGGGCGCCGGCAGCTCCGCCGTGCCCACACCGCTGCCCACCGTAGCCGTCAGCCCCTCGCCCGTGGCCGCCCGCTCGTATACCGTGCTCTCCGGTGATACGCTCAGTGGGATCGCGAGCAGCTTCGGCAGCACGGTCGCGGAGATCGAGGCGGCGAATCCGGGTGTGACGCCGGCAAACCTGAAGCCGGGGCAGGAACTGGTGATTCCCCCGCCCGGCGGCTTCCCGACGCCGTCGCCCACGCCGAGTCCGACCGCGACGCCGACGGCGACTCCTTCGCCCACCGCAACGCCGTCGCCCACGGCAACGCCGGCCGGCACGGCCACGCCGAGCGCAACGCCGACGCCCGCGAGCACGCCGAGCCCCACACCCACGCCCGCCGGCTGAGGCCGGCCGCGGCACGAGGCACGGGGACAAGTCGCAGGCGGAGCAGTACTGTGCCCAATCTCAGCCCGCGCGGACGGCTGATCCGCGATGCGATCTTCTACACCCCGATCTTCGTCCTCTGTGCCGTGGTGCTGCTGCTGATGATCGCCGGTGTCATCGACCGCGCGATCATCGGCATGGTGCTGCTGGCGATCGTCACCTTTCTCTTCGGCTATCAGAGCATCCAGACGCTGCGCGACCTCAGCACGAAGCCGGGAACCTTCGAGGGGCCGATTGCGCGGCGCTGGACGAAGCGCGACGGTTTCGTCGTGAAGACGCATTATGTCGCGGTGAACAAGGCGATCTTCCGCATCCCGGTCGAGTCGTACCTGGATCTGAAGCCCGGCGACGTGGTGCGCATCGAAGCCTATCCGCACACCGGCCTGGTGCTGCGCTGCGAGCGCACCGGCCGCCCGGAGCCCGAGCCGCCGCCCGCGGCGCCCGGCGCGGCCGCGCCCGCCACCGGCCGCATGCGCACGCTGCGCACCGCCCGCCTCAGCCCGTCTTCTCGCGAGCGGCGCGAGGCCGGCGACGGCAACTCGCCAAAGCCGGAGGAGCCACAGTAACGGGACGACGCGGCCCGAGTTGGCCCTCACTCCCCCGTCCCCGCTCTCCCATACACAGAGTTTGAGCGATCCGCCGCCTGCAACGAGCGTATGGGAGAGAGGGGCGATCCGGCGCAGAGCGCGCCGTGGCGCCAGAGAGTACGCGGCGCGCTGCTGGTGGCTGGCGCCGCCCCGGGCCGTTCGCGAACGGCCCTATCATGTCTGATAGCCCTATCAGCCCTGGACCTTCCTCCCCAGGATCGCCCCTCTCCCTCTCCCAGAATTGGGAGAGGGAGAGGGGACGGGGGTGAGGGTGAGGGCCGCCCCGCCGCTACACCGGCTTGCCGCCGCGGCCGCCCGGCGCGTTCTGGTCGATCCAGACGCTGCGGAAGTTGTTGATGCCATAGTAGAAGAGGTAGGCATAGAGGTTGTTGGTTGAGCCGTGCAGCCACGGCTGCGTCACCGTGCAGGCCTGCGGCCAGCCGACGTAGAAGTACGTCACCTGGTCGCGGATGCGCGCATCCACCTGCTTCGTCAGGTCGAGCACGGCCGCGGGCGAGGTCGCGGCGCCGAGCTTGTCGAGCAGCCCATCCAGCTCCGCGTCGTTCGCCTGGCCCAGGTTGATGCCGCCCTTGGAGTGCAGGATCGGGTAGGCCAGGCTGTAGGCGTCATAGCCGGTCGCCGTCGTCTGGGCGATCAGATCCTGGAACGAGTGGTTGAGGCCGTCGTTCGTCTGCGAGAGCGCGTCCACCAGGTTGAACTGCAGATCGACTTTGAGGTTCTGCTTCCACTGCGCCTGTACGGCCTTGTACGCCTGGAACTGCGGCGTGCCCTGCAGCGTGCTGGAAAGCTCCAGTTGAATCGAGAAGCCGTTCTCGTGGCCCGCCTCTTTCAGCAGCGCCTGCGCCTGCTGCGGGTTGAACTGGTACCACGGGCCGTACTCTTTCAGCGCCGGCGGCACGGGCAGGCCCATCAGGTCGAAGGCGAAGGGGCCGCCGCCCGGCACGCCGGCGCCGCTGAACACATTCTGCATCACCGCCTCGCGGTCGACGCCCATCGAGAGGGCGCGACGGATGCGGATGTCTTGAAACAGCGGGTTCTTGTAGTTCCAGAGCATCATCACGGGGAACGTCGCCCAGAGGGCGTTGACCGTGACCAGCGTCTCCGGCCGGCCGGAGAGCACCTCTTTCAGGATCGCGGGATCGAGGTAGGTGATCGGGTAATCGTCGGTGGACCCGGCGATGAAGGCCGCGCGCGAAGCCGCGTCGGAGGAGAAGTACTGCAGCATCATCGAGTCCATGAACGGCATCGGCGTATTCTTGTACTTGTCGGCCATCCAGGTCGGGCGCTGCACAAAGTTGGGGTTGCGCATGGCGATCGCGTGGTCCTGGTACTTGCTCTCCTTGTTGAAGAAGGCGCCGGTGCCGATCGGCTGCGTCTTGAACAGGTCCTGGTTTTCGAAGTGTTCTTTGGCGAAGACGAGGTAGTAGGGCGCCGCCGTGATCGCGTCGAACGTCACCTGCGGCTGCTTCATGTCGAAGCGCACCGTGTTCTTGTCCGGCGCCGTCACTTTGTCGACGTATTGCAGCCCCTTGTTCCAGATGCTGGTGTCGATGTAGCGCTGGAACGAGTAGACCACGTCGTCGGCCGTCATCTCGCGGCCGTTGACCGGCGCGATGTCGTGGAACTTGACACCGGGTTGAAGCGTGAAGGTCCACGAGCTGAAGTCGGCGCTGTGCTCGCTCTTTGCCGCCAGGTCGGGCTCGATCGAGCTGCCGTCGAGGTTGATGCCGGCGTGAATGGCGAGACGCCACAGCCCCTGCAAATAGAGCGAGGCGGGCGTGCCGTTTTGCGTCTTCATCAGGTCGTAGTTCGAGGGGATGTTGGCCACGGAGATCGCGTGGCCGCCCGTGGTCAGCGGCGCGTCCCAGTTCACACGGCGCCAGTTGTACTTGTAGACGAAGGGGAACTGCTCCCAGAGCGGATCGACCTGGGCGCTCGCCACACCCTGCTTGTAGGGCGGCGTGCCGGTGTTGTCCTTGAAGGTCGAAGCCGCGCCGGTGGGCGCCGGCGTCTGCGGCGTGTACGCCTGGCCGCTCTTGCCGCCGCCGGAACTCGCGCTCCTGTTGTTGCTGCTGCCGCCGCAGGCCGCGAGAAACGCTGCCATCGCCGAGCTGCTGCCCAGCGCCAACAGCGAGGCGCCCTTGAACGTGGTGCGGCGCGACAGCCGCCTCCTCATCAGCTCGCGCCCCTCCAGCAGCCGCTGCTCGCGGTACTGGCCCAGCTCATGTGTGGTGTCGCCCATTGCTCTCTCCTCCGGCCCGCGCCTCGGCGGGCGCTACGAACCGCGCAGACGGGGGTCGAGGATATCGCGCAGTGAATCCCCGAGCAGGTTGTAGGCGAGCACGGCAAGGGTGATGGCGATACCCGGCGCCAGCACCAGCCAGGGCGCCGTGACCATATAGGTGGCGGCCGAGAGGTTGAGCATCGAACCCCAGTCGGGGTAATCGCCGTTGATGAAGCCGAGGAAGCTGAGCACGGCCAGCAAGAGGATATTGGCGCCGACGTAGGCGGTGGCGAAGACGATGATCAGCGGGTAGAGATTCGGCATCACATGCGTGATTACGATGCGCAGCGGCGAGGCGCCGGTCACGCGCGCCGCCTCCACGAAGGGCTGGTCGCGCAGCGCCAGCGTGGCCGAGCGGAACAGCCGCCCGGCCGCGGGCGCGAAGAGCAGCGCCACGGCCGTCACGATCACCACGCGGCTGCCCTGGTACAGCGCCGCCAGCACCAGCAGGATCACCAGCACCGGCAGCGCCTGGGCGGCGTCGGTGATGCGCTGGAAGACCAGATCGAACCAGCCCGCGGCGTACCCGGAGACAACGCCGAACAGCACCGCCAGCGCCACGCCGAACACCGTCGTCGCCAGGCTGAGCGTCAGGCTCAAGCGCCCCGCGAACAACAGGCGGCTGAACACGTCTCGCCCGGATTCGTCCGTGCCGAAGATGTGCGCGGACGACGGCGCCATCAGTCGCGGCGCGGTGAAGAGCTGGTCGTAGCCGTAAGGCGCGATCAGCGGCGCCAGCAGGCAGAGCGCCCAGATCACCACGAGCAGCACCAGCGCGGCGGCGCCGAGCGGCTTGCGCCGCGCCAGGCCAAGCAACCGCGACGGCGTCAGCAGGCTCGCCCGCGCGCCCCTCCGGCGCATCTCCCGCGGGAGACTCTCGGCCTGGGCCGCCGCGGTCTTGGCCTCGCCAACCATCGTTTCGCCGTCCGGGCTGCCGCGCTACGCGAAGCGGATGCGCGGGTCCACCACGCCGTACGTCAGATCCGTCAGCAGGTTGCCGACCACGAGCACGACCGAGAAGATCAGCACGTTGGTCTGCACCTGCGGATAGTCACGCTGCAGGATCGCGGTAAGCGTGAGCTGGCCGGCGCCGCGCAGGTTGAAGATCTGCTCGACCACGACCGAGCCGGTGATCACCACCGCGAGCTGCGTGCCGATCACCGTGATCACCGGGATCAGGGCGTTCTTCAGCGAATGCACCATCACGATGCGGCGCAGCGCCAGGCCCTTCGCCCGCGCCGTGCGGATGTAATCCTGCCGCAGCACATCAAGAATGGCCGTGCGCGTCAGGCGCATGATCAGGCCGGCGCTGGCGGCGGCAACCACCAGGGCCGGCGCCACGAACTGCTCCAGGTTGGTGAGCGGCTGCGAGAAGATTGGGTGCGAGCCGCGAGGGAACGAGTAGCCGAACCAGCGCGAGGCGAAGACGATGATCAGCAACGCCAGCCAGAAGTTGGGCACGGCCAGCGCCAGGATCGCCAGCACACGGGAAACGTAGTCGAGCGGCGTGTCCTGGAACACGCCGGAGAAGGCCCCGATGGGGATGCCGATCAGCACGCTGAAGAACACCGCCAGCAGGCCCAGCTCGATCGTGACATCCATGCGCTCGCTGAACTGCGCCAGCGTGTCCTTGTTGGTGAGGAAGCTGCGCTGGAAGTCGCCGTGCGCCAGGCGGTTGACCCAGCGCACGAACTGCGAGGGGATCGAGCCGTCGATGCCGAGCTGGTGGCGGAGGGACTGCAGCCGCTCGGGGCTGTACTGCTGCCCGGAGAGGCCGGAGGACTGGATCTGGGCGGTCAGCGTGTCGCCGGGCACCAGGCGCAGCAGGATGAAGGAAAGGAAGGCCACGGCGATCAGCGTGGGCACCATCAGCAGCAGGCGGCGAACGATGTAGTTGCGCACGGTCCACCCGCTCGGTTGCTGCAGGAACGGCTCGCCTGCGGGACTTGGGTTATCTATACACTGTGCGCACAACCTGTCAAGGCGGGCTGCAACCGGCCGGAAACGGGCGGCAGATTTACGGAAGTCTCAGCGGCACCCCCGTCCTGCCGGCAGCATCGAGCGTTGAATCGCATCGGCGCACGTGCGTGGCACCCAACCGAGCCTGCCAGTCTGCTGCGCCGTTCGTTCGAGCCGCGCGATCGCTCCTTGCTGCGCGTTCCCGTCGCTTCGCCGGCGAGCGTGGCGATAGGCATGTGCCTGCTACCGTCGCGGCAGCGATGAGTTTAATCAACCCGGCGAGTTATACGGGTGAGCGCCACGAAGGCGCGACGCCATGCATACTCGCCGGGAGGTCAAGCCGTGCGTCAGGTACTGGTTCGCTACAAGGTTAGGCCGGAAGAGGCCGCACACAACGAGCAGTTGGCGCGGCAGGAGTTCGCCGGGCTGCAGCGCACCGCGCCCGCCGGCATTCACTACGCGACCTTCGTGGAGGTGGGACGATGCCAGCTTCGTCCACGTCGCCATCACCGAAACCACAGGCGACGGGCGCAGCCCCTGTTGGAGGTCGAAGCCTTCCGCGCCTTCCTGGTCGGCGCTGAACAGCGCTGGGAGCAGCCACCGCAGACAACGGTGCTGCGCGAGGTCGGCGCCTACGGCCTCTGGCCGGAGGCGACCGGGACGTGACGCTCGAGACACGAACGGATGAAGCTGCCGGCATGGAGAACGACACTCTGGCCGCGGCCCGGGCAGGCGACGAGCGCGCCTTCGCCGCGCTGACGTTGCCGCTGCACTCCGAGCTGCACGTGCACTGCTACCGCATGCTCGGCTCGCTGGACGACGCCGACGACGCGCTCCAGGAAACGCTGCTGCGGGCCTGGCGCCAGATCGCTCACTTTGAACCGCGCGCCCCGCTGCGCGCCTGGCTCTACCGCATCGCCACCAATGTCTGCCTGACCGCGCTGGCGCGCCGCGCACGCCGAAGTGAGGTTTTCGCGGCAGACGTGGAGGAGGACGCCGTGCGACTGACGCCCTACCCGGATCGCCTGCTGGATGAGTCTGGGTCCGATTGGGCGGGGCCGGAGGCGGTGATCGAGCAGCGGGAGAGCGTCGAACTCGCCTTCGTCGCCGCGGTGCAACTGCTGCCGCCGCGGCAGCGAGCAACCCTGCTGCTGCGCGACGTGATCGGCTATCCGGCAGCCGAGGTCGCCACGATGCTGGTGAGCAGCGTGGCAAGCGTTAACAGCGCCTTGCAGCGGGCGCGCACCACGCTGGAACGCGAACGGTCGGCCGGGCGCGTTACCCGCAGCCACACCTGGGCAGGCACCGCGTTCGAGCGGGCCCTTGTCCGCCGTCTGACCGACGCCTGGCATGCCGCCGACGTGCCGGCAATCGTCGCGCTGCTCACCGAGGATGCCGTCTTCTCGATGCCGCCGCAGCCGGATCGCTACGTCGGCCGCGCCGCGATTGGCGCCTTCCTGGCCAGCGTGCCGGCCGGCGGTAGGCTCGATCGGTACCGACTGGTAGCGACCCGCGCGAACCGCCAGCCAGCGCTGGCCACCTATCGTCGAGATGGCGACACCGGTGTCTTCCGCGCCCACGGCATGCTCGTGTTGGCGCTCCAGGGCGAGGCGATCGCCTCGATGGTGGGGTTTGTGAACCCTGCTCTGTTCGCTGCCTTCGATCTGCCGGCTGCGATCGAAGGTTGACATGCAGGGCCAACGCACCGTATGCGGAGCAGTTCGCCGGCTGGTAGGCTGCGGGGAACCAACGTCCACCCTGGGAGGAAGCGACGGCGCCGTCGGCGTCCCTGGCCGTGAGCACGCATCCTGCCGGTCTGCTCGATCCGCGCGTGGACCGCACCAAGATGCATCCCTTGCTCAGCATCGTCACCATCGCGCTGTGCGCCATGCTCTGTGGCGCCGAGTCCTGGGATGAGATCGCCGTCTTTGGCGAGACACGCAAGGACTGGTTCGCCGGCTTCCTCGACCTGCCGCATGGCATCCCGGCGCACGACACCTTCAATCGCGTCTTCGCCGCGCTAGATCCTGCCGCCTTTCGCACCTGCTTTCTGCCCTGGACCCGGGCGATCGCCGGCGTGCTGCCAGCCCAGGTGGTGGCCGTGGATGGTAAGACCCTGCGCGGCTCGCACGACCGGCCAGCGGGCAAGGACCCGATCCATCTGGTCAACGCCTGGGCGACCGAGGCCCGGCTCGTGCTGGCCCAGGTCCAAGTTGCCGACAAGTCGAATGAGATCACCGCGATTCCCGAGTTGTTGCGGCTGCTCGCGCTCAAGGGCTGTCCGGTCACGCTCGATGCCATGGGCTGCCAGCGCACGATCGCCGGGCAGATCGTCGCGCGAGAGGCGGATTACATCCTGGCGCTGAAGGCCAATCAGGAAACGTTGGCCCAGGACGTCCGTGACAGCTTTGCCCAGATGGCCGGCGCGGCCGTGGGGCTGGACTATGCCGAGGCGTGGGACAAAGGACACGGGCGGGTGGAGGTCCGCCGCAGTTGGGTGCTCCGCGACCCGGACGTGCTGGCCTAGCTGCAGGCGCAGCACGCCTGGCCGGGGCTCGCGGCGGTGGGGAAGGTCGAGGCCGAGCGGCAAATCGGGACAACGCGCACGGCCGAGGCGCGCTACTACTTCCTCAGCCGGGCGGTGCCTGCCGCGACGCTTGGAGCGGCAGTGCGCAGTCACTGGGGAATCGAGAATCAAGTGCACTGGGTGCTGGACATGAGCCTCCATGAGGATCAAAGTCGCGTTCGCGACGGCTATGCCGCCGAGAACCTGAGCGTGCTCCGGCAACTCGCGCTCAACCTGCTGCGCCAGCAGCCAGCAAGCAACCGGCTCAGTCTGCGGGCCCGGCGTGAGCAGGCCGGCTGGGATCAGAACTATCTCCTGCAACTCCTGTCATACCTTTAGATGCGTTCGCCCTGGTGCCGAACGCGGAGCGATGTGCGATGGCTTCCTATTTCCTGGACGAGTACGTGGAGCGCGTGCTGCGTACCAGTTCCCGACCCGCACACGACTTGCAGCTGCAGCAGCGCGCCGAGTGGCAGGCGTTGCAGCGGAGTGGGCGCCAGAGCAGGTTGCTGCGCGGCGTCCCGGCGCTGCTGCGCGCCCTGCGCATACCCTTGACGCCTTCGTGGCGGCGGCCCTGATCGCGCTGATCGGTGTCGCTGGGGCGCTGCTGATTCACGACGCTGATGCCGCCGCCACATTGCGCGGCGCCGCCGAGGCATCCGAGCCACGGGCGCGGCCAGAGCAGATGGCAGAGCCGGCGTCATAACCGGTGCCCATGTCTGGGGTCGAGGGTGGCGAGATCACCTGGACTGATTTCGGCGCTACCGGGGGAACGCGGTGCGAGCCGTTGCCCGCTGCACCGCTCCAGCCTGGGATGCGTCATCAATCGGTGTGGCCTGCAGGGCGCGCGGCCGGTCGCGTCTGCGCCGCGACGGGCGCAGGCCGTGCGCCTTTGGCCGATCTACGCCCTGCGCCCTCCGGCCTCGCGGGTGTGACAAGTTGTAATGGGTCAAGTGATTAGGCGGCCTGGGCGAGTTGCGTGGCGTGCTGGGCGCGGAGTGCAACCATGACCTGGCCGCCAGCATCCGACCAGCGTGCCCCGGCCCGCTTGAGCCGCTGTTGGATG
>DATGEL010000008.1 GCA_035310145.1 Dehalococcoidia bacterium | reverse complement strand
TGGCAAGCCGCAGAAGCGCTACGACTCGGCCCGCGGCCGCGCCGCCGTGGACACGATGCGCTACACCGAGCCGGAGGTGCGGCGCGTGCTGCAAACCGGCTTCGAGCTGGCGCGGCAGCGGCGCAGGAAGCTGACCAGCGTGGACAAGGCGAACATCCTCGACAACTCGCGCATGTGGCGCGAGATCGCCGTGGAGATGGGCAAGGAGAATCCGGACATCGAGCTGGAGCACCTGCTCGTGGACTCCGCCGCCATGCACCTGATCCGCCGCCCGGCCAGCTTCGACGTGATCGTGACCGAGAACACCTTCGGCGACATTCTCACCGACGAAGCCTCGATGCTGGCCGGCTCGATGGGCATGCTGCCTTCAGCAAGCCTCGGCAAGACGAAGAAGGACGGCACCGGCCAGGGTCTTTACGAGCCGATCCACGGAACCGCGCCGGACATCGCCGGCCAGGGCAAGGCGAACCCGCTGGCGATGATCCTGAGCACGGCGATGATGCTGCGCCTCTCCTTCGGCCTGGGCGCCGAGGCAGACGCGGTGGAAGCCGCGGTAGACAAGGCGCTGGAACAGGGTCTGCGCACACCTGACATCGCGCAGGAAGGCACAAAGCTGGTGAAGACAACGGCGCTGGGCGACGCCGTGGCCGCGGCCGTGAAGGGGTGATACCGGGCCCTCACTCCCGGCCCCTCTCCCAATCCTGGGAGAGGGGAGATCGCTTTGCCGGCTGGGACCACCCCGGTGTCGGCTGCGCGCTTGAACCTCTCCCAATCCCGGGAGAGGGGAGCTTGAGACCGATGGGTTGAGAGGCTGAAGGCGCGACATACTGTGACTCGCTAACCCGGCGCCGTTCGAGCCAGCAACACTGGATCGCCCCTTCTCCCATCGTGCAACGAATGGGAGAAGGGGAGGGAGATGAGGGCCAACACGATGCGCCGTACCGCGGCCGGCCTGCCGGAGGAGATAGCAACCGCCCGAGCGCAGCCTCGGGCGGGGGTGATTGGCGACGCGTAGCCCGCCCGCGTCATCAGTCATCCGTTCACGTCCGGCGCCGCGCCGGCATCGCAGGAAAGGCGCTTCATGTCCAGCAAGCCCCAGCTCTACGACTCCACGCTGCGCGACGGCTCGCAGATGGAGGGCATCTCGTTTTCTGTCGAGGAGAAGCTGCTCGTCGCGCAGAAGCTCGACGAGCTCGGCGTCGACTTCATCGAGGGCGGTTTCCCGGGCTCTAACCCGAGGGACGCCGAGTTCTTTGTGCGCGTGCCCGACCTCAAGCTCAGGCGCGCGCGCATCGTCGCCTTCGGCGGCACGCGCCGCGCCGGTCTGCGCTGCGAGGACGACCCCAACATCCAGTCAATAGTGCGCGCCGAAACGCAGGCCGTCTGCTTCGTGGGCAAGGCCTCGGCGAAGCAGGTGCGCGAGATCCTGGAGACAACGCCCGAAGAGAACCTGGCGATGATCGCCGACTCGGTCGCCTACATGCGCTCGCTCGGCAAGCAGGTCTTCTTCGACGCCGAGCACTTCTTCGACGGCTACTTCAACGACCCGAAATACGCCCTGCAGGTGCTGCGCACCGCGGTGCGCGCCGGCGCCGAGGTGGCCGTGCTCTGTGACACCAACGGCGGCATGATCACGCCGCAGCTCTTGCAGGCGCTGGAGGCGGTGCAGCGCACGGGCGTGCCCTTCGGCATTCACGTACACGACGACGCGGGCCTCGCCGTCGCCAACACGCTGGCGGCGTATCAGGCCGGCGCGGTGCAGTTGCAGGGCTGCGTCAACGGCTATGGCGAACGCTGCGGCAACGCCAACCTGATGTCGATCATCGCCAATCTGAAGCTGAAAATGGGCGTCGACTGCGTGGCAGACGAGCAGCTTGCGCGGCTCACCGAAGTCTCGACCTACATCGGCGAGCTGGCGAACGTGGTGCCGAATCCGCAGGCGCCGTACGTCGGCCAGAGCGCCTTCGCGCACAAGGCCGGCTACCACGTCGCCGCGATCGTCAAGGACGTGAGCTCGTATCAGCACATCGATCCGAGCAGCGTCGGCAACGGCAAGCGTGTGCTCGTCTCCGAGCTTTCGGGGCAGCGCAACATCATCGCCAAGCTCGAGGAGCAGGGCTGGTACGTGCCGCTCAGCAGCGCCGAGACGCGGCGCCTGTTGCAGCAGGTCAAGACGATGGAGAGCCGCGGCTACCAGTACGAGGCGGCCGAGGCCTCGTTCGAGCTGCTGGTGCGCCGCTCGCAGCCCGACTACGCCGCGCCGTTTGAGCTGGAAGACTTCATGATCGTCGAGCGCCGCCGGCATAAGGCGGACCGCGACGGCGACGGCAGTGAGATGCTGGCCGAGGCGATGGCCAAGATCCGCGTGGGCGAAGAGATCCGGCACACCGCCGCCGAGGGCAACGGCCCGGTCAACGCGCTCGATGCCGCGGTGCGCAAGGCGCTGGCCGACTTCTATCCTGAGATCGGTCGCGTGCACCTGCTCGACTACAAGGTCCGCATCCTGGACGGCAACACGGGCACGGCGGCCTCGACGCGCGTGCTGATCGAGTCCAGCGACGGCGAGGAGATCTGGCGCACGGTCGGCTGTTCGACGGACATCATCGAGGCGTCATGGCTGGCGCTGGCCGATTCGCTGGAGTACTGGCTGCTGCTGCACGCGCGCCGGAACGGTGGGACCAGCACTACCGCGACGCCGGCACGGCGCCACTGACCCCGCCCGCCTTACTCCGGCCGCGGGCGCAATCCGGCCGGGCACAAGATCGTGTGCGAGGCCTTGACGGCGGCCACGATCGCGTTGTCGACCTCATCGTCGGGCGCGTCCGGGCGCAGCGGCAGCAGCACGTCGCAGGCGAGGCGCTGGGCGACGCCGGACGGGTGCGCCCGCCGCTGCCGCGCCTCAAGATTCTCGACGTCGATCAGCTTGACGAATTCGGCCGCCAACTCCTCGGACTCGGCACAAAAACCGACTCGGCAGCGGTCGATATCGAGCACCGGCTCCAGGTGCGCCACCAGCTCGACGCCCAATGCCACGCGCCAGCCGGCGGTCTGCCAGGCCGCGACGGTCTCGTCGGACGGAGACGGACCCGCGTCCCAGAAAGCGAGCAGCTCGCCGCGGACGGGCAGACCGCCCGTGCCGACCGGTTCTCAGAACTCCTGCCAGCGCGCCGCCCACTTCTGATAGAGCGCTTCGGCGCCGGCGCGCCCGGGCGCGCCGGCGCTGTCCACGGCGAGCTTCGTCGCGAAGGCCGGAGCGAACTCGGCTTTGAAGGTCGGCGGCTTCGGCGGCGCTGCAACGGCCACGGGCACGTCGTTCACCGGTGCGCCGCGCGCGGTCAGACGCTTGAGCCAGTCAGGCATGCTGCGCTCCGTCTCAGTGCATGTGGCCGCCCGGTCCATGGGAATGACCGTGGCCGTGCGAGTGACCGGGCATCGCCGGTGGCTCCGCGCCCAGGTCCGCGTCGCCGGCGCCTTCCTCGGCGCCGGTCACGCGTGAAAGGCGCGAGACGAGCGGGCCTGCCGGACGGCCGCAGGCGGGACATGGCACGGGCTGGCCGGCGGCGCTCATCGGCCGTAGCTTCTCGAAGCGGTCACCGCAGTGTTCGCAGGCGTACTCATAGATCGGCATGGCATCCTTACCGCCGCGTGGGGCTGGAAACCCCGTGATCGGCGTCAGTGTATCAGCGCCGCGGCGGTCACCGGCAATCGGGAGATCCCCGGACAGAGGTGGTGGCCCGAAGCAAGCGCCGCGCGCGACACTACATGGGGAAAGCAAGCCGTGAGCCGGCGGATGGGCAGCGATGCGCATCATCCTTCATGCCGCGGAGTCTCAACGTAGCTTCGACACGGGACTCGGCCGCTTCACCGACGAGGAGGCGATCCCCTGCTTCCGTTGCGGCGTCTGCTGCCGGCGCTGGCAGCCGCTGATCGGCCGCGATGAGGCGGAGCGGCTGGCGAGCTTCCTCGGCCTGCCGTTGCAAGCGTTCCTCGCGGGCTATGCCCGCCCGTATCCGTTGGCTGAGGAGCGCTACCAGCTGTTGGAGCGCGAGGGCGGCTGCACCTTCCTCCGCGAAGAGGACGGCCGCGCGGGCTGCGCCGTGCACGAGGCCCGGCCGCAGGCTTGCCGCGATTGGGACGCCAGCCTTTCGCGGCGCGAATGCCTCGATGGACTGCGGAAGCTGGGCGATGGGCGCGACCCTGTCGCCGTGCTGCCGTTGTTCGACGGCCCCGAGGCGCCAGCGTTCGTGCGGCACCTGCGCCGCTTGCGCCGGCTGCCGCCAACGGAATGATCGGTCATGTTCAACGTCTGCCCCGGCTGCGGCGTGTACGACGCCGAGCGCGACGTACCGCCGGGGCGGGCCGTGGCGATCTGCCGGCGCTGCGGCCATGTGCAGCCGTTCAAGCGGTTGCCGCTTTTCTTACTCACCGGCGCCAGCGGCGCGGGCAAGTCGTCTGTGGGCCTGCTGCTGCCGCCGCTGCTGCCCGAATGCGTGGTGCTCGATGCCGACGTGCTCTGGGGACCCGAGTTCGACACGCCGGCGGACGGCTATCGTTCCTTTCGCGAGTTGTGGCTACGCCTGGCGATGAACATGCATCAGAGCGGTCGCTCGCTGGTGCTCCTGGGCTCGCTGGCGCCCGAGCAGGTCGAGCGCTGCGTGCAGCGGCGTTATCTCGCGACGATTCACTACCTGGCGCTGGTCTGCACGCCGCAGGCGCTGATGGCAAGGCTTAAGGCTCGCCCGGCCTGGCGCCGCTCGTCGGAGCCGGCAACGCTTTCGCGGATGCTGGCCTTCAACCAGTGGCTGCTTGAGCACGCCGCCGCAAGCGATCCGCCCATCGCGTTGCTCGACACCACGCGGGCCACGCCGGCGGAGACCGCGGCCGCCGTCGCGATGTGGGTACGGTCGCGGCTCGGCTGGGCAGACGCGGGATTGGCCGAGCGACGCTGACGAGGGGGAGCAGCGCCGCACGGAACAAAGGCCGGCCGCAGCGTTCGCCGATCCGCCAACCAGGCTAGAACTGGCAGCGCAAGCTTATGAAGCCCCGAGTGGGCGCCAGGGGATGAGGCAACCCGCTACACCGGCTCGGCGCGCGATTCGTGGGTCGGATCCTGGTTGAAGCGGGCCGCGCGTTTCTCGCGGAAGGCAGCGCCGCCCTCGCGTGCGTCGGGATGATGGTCCGTGATCGCCGTCTTGCTGGCGATCTCGTCCAGGGCGTGCACGAAGTCCAGCTCGGCGGCGTTGTAGACCGAGCGCTTGAGCAGCCGCATCGCCACCTGCGGGCCGTTGGCCAGCTCGGTCGCCAGCGCACGCGCCCGCGGCGCCAGTTGCTCGCCCGGCACGACCTCGTGCACCAGGCCGAGTTGCAGCGCCTCCGCTGCGCCGACGATGCGGCTGCGCAGCAGGAAGTCCAGCGTGCGTGCCACACCGATGTGCTGTACGAGCAGCCACTGGCCGCCCTCGTCCGGCAGCAGGCCGAAACGCAGCGTGGCGCTGCCCAGCCGCGCCTCTTCCGCGGCAAGGCGGAAGTCGCAGGCCAGTGCCAGCGAGAGGCCGGTTTGAATCGCGACGCCGTTGATCGCCGCGACCGTCGGCTTGTCCAGGTTGCGCACGGCCAGGTTCAGCGACTGCGAGAGCATGCGCAGCCCCTCGTACGTTCCGATCGGGTTGCCGTGGCCGTGGCCGATCGGCTGCATGGCCGGCGTAACACCATCCGGCACGCGCATATGCCGGCCGCTGATGTCGTCGCCGGCGCAGAATGCGCGGCCGCTGCCGGTGATCACGAGCACGCGCACGTCCTGGTCCATTTGCGCCTGCTGCACGAACTCGACCAACTCGCGCTTGATCAACTGATTGAGGCCGTTAAGCCGCTCCGGCGTGTTGAACGTCAGCGTGGCGATGCCCGCATCGCTCAGCTCGACGTTGAAGCCCACGTAGTCGCCGCTGCGCATGGTCCCACCTTCCTGCGTGCGGGGTGTGAAAGAAACTCATTTGACGGCGGGGGCGCGGCGTTGCCGCCGGCGACAAAGCCCCGCTATTCTACGGGCGGCCGCGCCGAGTGCGTCAAGCAGTCGGCGCGACGGAAGGCGGCGCCGCGGCGATGCCAGAAGTGTTCGACCTGATCCTGCGCGGCGGCGAGGTGATCGACCCGATCGCGCGGCGCACGTTCGCCGCCGATGTGGCCATCCGCGGCGGTCGCGTGGCCGCCGTGCAGGAACGGCTGCCCGGCGCCGCCGCGCAGGAGATCGACGTCGGCGGCCTGATCACGGGCCCCGGCTGGATCGATACGCACACCCACGTCTTCAATCTGTTCAAGCCGAGCTGCCTGGACGCGGACAGCATCGGCGTCGAGCAGGGCGTGGTGGCCGTGCTTGATGCAGGTTCCTTCGGCGCGGCGAACGCGGCAGCCTTTTACGAGTACGTGGTGAAGCCGGCGAAGACGCTGGTCTTCGGCCTGCTGCACATCTCCCGCCATGGCAACATGCACATGCCCGGCGAGTCGGAGATCGTGGGCTGGCTCAACGTCGACGACGCCGTGAAGACGATCGACGCCAACCGTGGCTGGATCAAGGGCATGAAGGTACGGGCCAGCGCCAGCGCGGTCGGGGCGCTGGGCATCATGCCGGTGGTGCTGGCGAAGAAGGCTGCCGCGGAAGCGGGCGTGCCGCTGATGGCGCACGTGGGCAACGCGCCGCCGACGCTGGACGAGGTCTGCCGCCTGTTCGAGGCCGGCGACGTGATCACGCACTGCTTCCACGGCAAGGCGGGCGGGCCGCTTGATCGCGTCGGCAACGCGCCAATCGCCGCCGTTCGCGCGGCGATCGATCGGGGCGTCGTTCTCGACGTTGGCCACGGTTCCGGCTCATTCTCGCACGACGTGGCCAGGCATTGGCTCGCACAGCGCCTGCCGCTTGGGCATGTCAGCACCGACCTGCATCGCGGCAACAGCGATGGTCCCGTCTACAGCCTTGCCCTGACGATGAGCAAGCTGCTGAACCTGGCGCAGAGTGTCGGCAACGAGAGCATGGACCTCTTCGGCATCGTTGCTGCCGCAAGCCTGGCGCCGGCGAAGACGTTCGGCCTCGACGACCTGATCACCCGCGTGTCGCCCAGCGCCCCGGCCAACCTCACCGTCTTCCAGATCGGGGAGCGTGCCGTGCGCGTGCAGGACAGCTACCGCACTGCGTGGACGATCGACCGGCTAATAGTTCCCCGCTACGCGATCGTAGGCGGCGTCGTGCACGAAGCGACGCGCGGCGCCCACGGCATGCAGCTCGTCCCTGAAGAGCTTGGCTGATGCGGTTGCTCGCGCTGGACGGCGGCGGCAGCAAGACGGTCTGCCTAATCGCGGACGAACTCGGGCGTGTGCGCGGCTGGGGCAGCGGCGGGCCATCAAACCTCAGCTTCGTCTCGCCCGAGGCGGCCGGCGCGGCGATCGGCGGCGCCATCGAGGCAGCGCTGCGCCGCGCGGGTGTTGCGGGCGCGGGCGAACCGGCGGTCGATGTCGCGCTGTGCAGCGGACCGGTGCGCCCGACGTTTCTGGAGGAAGCGGTCAGGCGAGTGGTCCGGTGCGCCGCGTATCGCCTCGCACCGGAGGCCGACGCTTGCCTCGCCAGCGCCGGCGCAGAGTTCGGCGCGCTGGTGCTGGCCGGCACCGGCAGCTTCGAGTACGCCCGCGGGCACGATGGCCGCGCGCACCGCTGCGACGGCTGGGGAACGCTGTTTGGCGACGAGGGCAGCGCCTACGACATCGCCCGCCGCGCCCTGATCGCTGTCGCCCGCGCCGAGGACGGCCGCGGGCCGCAAACCGCGCTGCGCGAAGCGGTGCTCGCGCACTTCGGCGTGGATTCGTTCCGCGCCGTGAGCCGCCGCATCTACGAAGAAAACCTGCCACGCGAGCAGATCGCCCGCCTCGCGCCGTTGGTCGCCCCCTTGGCCGACGTGGACGAGGCCGCCCGCGCGCTGCTGCGCGACGCCGCCGAGGCGCTGGCACGCGGCGTGCTGACCTGTCTCGCCGCAACGGGACTCGGCGCCGAGGACTTCACCCTGGCGCTGTGCGGCGGCGCCTTTCGCGCCGGCCGTGCGCTGATCGAGCCGCTGCTGACGGCGGTGCAGGCGGTCGCGCCCGGCGCCCTGCCCGTGCGCCCGCGCTTCGAGCCGGTCTACGGCGCATTGCGTCTCGCCTTCCGTTGCGCCACGCTCGACTGGAACGATGCGCACGAGCGGGCCTTCGCCGATTCCGTTGCTGAATCAGCCCAGGCTGCGGAGCTGGCGGCGCTGGTGTGTGCGGGCTGATCGGCTGGGCGGAAGCGTGACGCAGCGACTGGCAGGAAAGACGGCGATCGTTACGGGCGGCGGCAACGGCATCGGCCGCGCCACGGCGCTGGCGATGGCCGAAGCCGGCGCGCGCGTGGCGATCCTCGATCTGCAGCCCGAGGCCGTGGCGCGGGTGGAAGCAGAGATCCGCGCCGCCGGCGGCGCCTGCGTGGGCGTCGCCGGCGACATCACCGCGCCGGACGTGGTGGAGCGGACGGTCGCGGAAGCGCTCGCGGCCTTCGGCGCCATCGACGTGCTGGTGAACAATGTCGGCGGTGGCGGCGGACAGGCGGATATCCTCGGCCTCTCGCGCGAGAGCTGGAACCGCTGTTTGGAGGTGACGCTCACGTCGGTCTTCGCGATGTCGCGGGCGGTGCTGCCGCACCTGCTCACCCGTGGCAGCGGCAGCATCATCAACATCGGCTCCACGCGCGGTGTCAGCGCCCGTGCCGGCGCCGCGGGCTACGCCACGGCGAAGGCGGGCGTGATTCACCTGACCAAATGCATCGCGCTCGACTACGCCGCGGGCGGCGTACGCTGCAACTGCATTTGCCCGGGCGCCATCGCCACGGAGCGCACCGTGCAGATCGCGGCGGCGCTTGAGGAGCCCGCGGCGTTCGCCGCGATGCTTGACGGCGCGTCGCCGGAGCAAGCGGCCCGCCTCGTTCGCCTGCGCGACGATCCGGCCGCGCGGGCCGCACTGCTCGAGGGCTCGGCGCCGCTGCGCCGCCGCGGCGAGCCGCGGGACGTGGCCCTGGCCGCCGTCTACCTCGCCAGCGACGAGGCACGCTACGTGACCGGCGCCGTCTTGATGGTGGACGGCGGCCGTTCGGCCTGACGCCGCGAAGGAGCGCCGGCGATGGGGCTGCTGGACGACTTGCATGTCTCGCCCGTGATCAATGCCGCCGGCAGGCTGACGGCGCTCGGCGGCAGCGCCCTGGGCGAGGCGGCGATCGCGGCGATGGCCGAAGCGGCGCGAACACATGTCGACCTGGCCGCGCTGCGTCACGCGGCGGGCGCCGAGATCGCGCGGCTCGCCGGCGCCGAGGCCGGGACGGTTACGGCCGGCGCCAGCGCGGGCCTGGTGATGGCCGTGGCGGGCTGCATCGCCGGCACGGACAGCGCCGCCATCGCCCGCCTGCCGCACAGCCGCGGCCTGTCCAACCGCGTGCCGATCCAGCCGGGCCACCTGGTCGACTTCGGCGCCCCGATCGAGCAGATGATCCGTCTCGGCGGTGGCCGGCCGGTCCCGGTGGGCACGGTCAACAACGTGCGGCCGCGCGATCTGGAGGCGGCGATCGAGGCGGGAGGCGTCGCCTGCGCGATGTTCGTGGTCTCGCACCACTGCGCGCAGGTGAACGGGCTGCCGCTCGCGGCCTGGCTGGAGATCTGCCATGCGCGCGACGTGCCGGTGGTCGTCGATGCGGCCGCGGAGGAGGATCTGCGCCGCTACCTCGCCGCCGGCGCCGACCTGGTGGCGTACAGCGGCGGCAAGGCGTTCGAGGGTCCAACCAGCGGCGTGCTGCTCGGGCGAGCGGATCTGGTTGCGGCTGCGGATGCCCAGTTCGCCGGGGTGGCGCGGCCGATGAAGGTGGGCAAGGAGGACATGCTCGGCCTGGTGGCCGCGCTCCGCGAGTATCTGTGTCGCAATATGGCCGAGGAGCGAGAGCGGCAGGCCGGAGTGATCGCCGCCATCCGTGCGCCGGCCGGCGTGCTGCCCGGCATTGAGCTGCGCGTCGTGCCGGACGAAGCCGGCCGGCCGATCGAACGCCTGGCGCTGGTTTGCACGCCGGAACGAGCGCGGTCGCTGGCCGCCGCCCTCGCCGCGGGCACGCCGCCGATCCGCACGCGCAATCACCATCTCGACGAAGGCGTGGTGCTCATCGACCCGCGTGCCGTCTCGGCCGACGAGGCAGAGCTGATCGGCCGGCGGCTGGCGGAGCTGGGCGGGGCGACGGATGCCGCCGGCTGAGACACGACGTTGAATCGAGAAGGAACGAAGCCGGAGCGCAGCGCAACCGCCTGACGCTCTCGATCGGCTGAGGGGGCAGCGCCTGGTATCGTGCAGTGGGTGGAGGCCGGGCGCGCCGGACGGAGGTGAGGGCATGAGCGACAACGATCTGCTGCGCTGGCGGGAGCGCTTCCCCATCCTCAAGACCTCGGTCTACCTGATCAACAATTCGCTCGGCGCCATGCCCGCCAGCGTGCGCGACGGCCTCGCAACCTACGCCGACTTGTGGGAGCACGAGGGCGTCGTCGCCTGGAATAGCTGGCTGCCGCTGGTGCGCGAGACGGGCAACCTGATCGCCGGCCTGATCGGCGCCCCGTCCGGCAGCGTGATCATGCACCAGAACGTGAGCACGCTGGTCAGCGTCGTCGCCTCGTGCTTCGACTACGATGGGCCGCGGCGCAAGGTCGTCTACGCCGACTCCGAGTTTCCGACGATGCACTACTTCTGGGAGCAGCAACGCCGTCTCGGCGCGGAAGTCCAGTACATCGGCACGGATGACCAACTTGTGGTTCCGCTTGAGCGCCTGCTGTCGGCGATCGACGATCACACGCTAATCGTGCCGATCTCGCACGTCGCCTTCCGCAGCAGCGAGCTGATCGACGTGGCCGCGGTGGTGCAGAAGGCGCATCGGCACGGCGCCTCTGTCCTGCTCGACTCGTACCAGGCGACGGGGGCGGTGCCCTTCGACGTGACCGCGCTGGGCGTCGACTTCGTCGTGGGCGGTTCGGTGAAGTGGCTGTGCGGCGGTCCGGGCGCGGGCTATCTCTACGTGCGCCCCGATCTGGTCGAGCGGCTGCGCCCGCGCGAGGCCGGCTGGTTCTCGCACGCGCGGCCCTTCGCCTTTGACATGGGCGAGCTGGAGTATGCGCCGGGGATCGAGCGCTTCATGGGCGGCACCCCGGGCATTCCCGCCCTCTACGCGGCGCGCGAGGGCTATCGGATCGTCAGCGAGGTCGGCGTGGAGCGCATCCGTGCCCGATCGCTACAGCTCACCGCGCGCCTGATCGCCCGCGCCGAGGATCTGGGGCTGACCGTGAACACGCCAACCGTGGACGCGCGGCGCGGCGGCCACGTCACGATCGACTTCCCCAACGCCGAGGCCGTTTCGCAGGAACTGATCCGGCGGCGCTTCATCATCGATTACCGGCCGGGCGCCGGTATCCGCGTGTCGCCGCACTTCTACAACACCGAGGTCGAGTGCGACGCCTTCATGGACGAGTTGACGGCGATCCGCGCCCAGCTCGGCAACTGACGGCCGGCCGCGGCTTTCGGCCCTCACCCCCGTCCCCTCTCCCAATCCTGGGCGAGGGGCGATCGGGCGGTGCTGGCATCGGACCGTGTCGGGTTAGCCGCAGGCTGGTCGGAACGCGCGACGCCGGATCGTCTCCTTCTCCCAGGATTGAGAGAAGGAGAGACGAGAGGATGAGGGCCGACGGCCGTCTACGCCGGCGCCGGCTGTGGGGCCAGCGGCGCCGGCGCCGCAATCCCGAGTTCTGCCGCAAGGTCGACAAGCGTCCTCACGACCGATTCGTGCAGCGGGATGCCCTGCGCGGTGCGCTCGGCGCGGGCCTCGAACTCGCGCTGGCCAGGAAGCAACACACGCTCGGCGCCCGGCGCAGGCTCTGCCGTACGAAACGTGCGCTGCATCTCGTCGACCATCGCCTTGAACTCGGCCGGGTCGCGGAAGGCATCCACGCGCCAGGCGCCGAAGAAGTGGCCCGCGGCCGAGGCGCCGCGTTCGAGAATTATGCTGAAGCCGGCGCCCGAGAGCACGCCGCAGAAGAGGTCGACCACCTGGCCCAGCGCGTAGCCCTTGTACGAGCTGGTCGCCCCGTCCGAGCCGAGCGGCGTCAGGCCGCCGCCGCGCCGCACGCGGGCAATGTCAACGGTGCTCTGCGCGTTCTCGTCCAGCGCCCAGCCCGCCGGAATCGGCTTGCCCTCGCGCTCGGCGATCTCGAGCTTGCCCATCGCCACGGCGGTCGTCGCCAGGTCGCAGAGGAAGGGCTGCTCACTTCCCGCCGGCGCGGCCACGGCGATCGGGTTGGTCCCGATCATCTTGCTCTTCGCGTTCGTCGGCACCATCCACGGCGCGGCGTTGGTCATCGCCATGCCGATCATGTCCTCATGCGTAGCCATCAGCGCATAGTAGCCGGCGGCGCCGAAGTGGCGGCTGTTGCGCACCGTGACCATACCGCACCCGGCCATCCGCGCTTTCTCCATCGCCAGGCGCATGGCGAAGTGGCCTACGGTCAGGCCGAAGCCGCGGTCGCCGTCGAGCAGGGCGGTCGCTGCCGTCTCACGTTCGGCGCGGATCCGCGGCCGCGGGTTGACCAGGCCGGCCTTGATGCCCGGCGCGTAGCCGCGGTGCGCGTTCAGATGCGCGATGCCGTGGGAGTCGATCCCCATCAGGTCGGCGTCGACGAGGATCTCGGCGCCGCGCCGCGCGTCCTCCTCGCTCAGACCCACGCGGGCCAGCACCGCGGCCGTGAAGTCGATCAGCGTCTGCGCGCTGAACCGGGTGGTCGTACCCATCTGCCCTGCTCCCGCGCCTGCCGTTTGCGCCGTGCAGGCGAACCGAGCCTACATCCGCCTTTGGAAGAGCGCATCGAGCGCTTCCACGCTGAACTCGGGCGAGCGGCAGAGGTCGATGATCGGCCGCTCGAACGCCTCGATGCGGCGCACTGCCTCCGGAATTTGTCCGGCGATCTCGTGCGGGACCAGCATCACACCGTGCTTGTCGCCGTGCAGCAGGTCGCCGGGATGGACCGTGAGGCCGCCAACCGTGACCGGCTTGCCCACGCTGGTGAGATGCACGTTAGCGTGTGAGACGATCACCTCGCGGGCGAACATCTGCATGCCCATCGCCTCAAGCTCGTCGATGTCGCGGATGCCGCCGTCGGTGACGACGGCCACGGCGCCCAGCGCCTTGTGCACGCTGCCGTTGACCTCGCCCCAGAGCGAGCCCACCGCCGGCGGCTCGTCCTCGTCCTGCACGACGATGATGCGTGGGGCGGGTACGGAGAGGATGTGCTGCCACATCTCGCCGCGGCCGGCGCGACGGTCGCCGGGCGGGCTGGCCGCCTTCATCGTCGCCGTGCAGGCATAACCGACGACCGTTGGCAAGGCCGGAAAGATGCAGCGAATCGCGCCGCTGGCGAAGCCGGCCTCGCGCGGCCGCAGATTGAACAGCTCGATCGCGTTGGCAATCGTGGGCGTGGTGATGCCGGCCAACTCGCGCAGCAGCTCCGGCGGGTGCTCGACGGCCATGCAGGGCTCCCTCATCGCGAAACGGCTCCGGACTCGATGTAAGGCGCGCGCCGGCACGAATGTCAAGCAAGCCGCGTCGCGCGTGGTCATGCCGAAGGCGCGGAACGGCGCCGCACCGGACTCAGGTAGGTCGCCAGCGCCTCGGGCAGCGGCGTGAGGCGCAGCTCGGGGAAGGCCGCGAGCAGCGGCTCGGTGTCGGCGGTCGCGTCGATCGTCGCGAAGGTCACGCCCTCCGGCGTCAGCGGCAGCGGCAGCGCGTGGATCGCGGCTTTGGGCGACATCAGCGCCTTCGTCAGCCAGACGGGCTGGTGCACGAGCGGCTTCTTCTTTCCCAGCGCCCGCTCGACTTCGCGAATGATCGCGTCCATGCTCAGCACCTGCGGCCCGCCGATCTCAAACGTGCCTTCCGCCGCCCCCCGGCCGTCGACGCTGTCCGCAACGAGGCGCGCCACGTCCTCGACGAACACCGGCTGCAGCCGTTGCTTGCCGTTGCCGATTACCGGCACCACAGGCAGCGGCGAGCGCACAAAGGCGACGTACTTGTTCAGCGCGTGGTCGCCGGGACCGAAGACCCACGAGGGGCGCACGATCAGCGCTTGCAGGCCGCTCTCGCGCACCGCCGTCTCCGCGCCCCACTTCGCCCGGAACCAGACCCGCGGCGCATCGGGCGCCGCCCCCACGCCGCTGATGTACACGTAGCGCGACGCGCCGGCGGCTTTCGCGGCGGCGACCAGGTGCTCCGTGCCGCGGCGGTCGATGTTGTCGAAGGTCAGCCCCTTGCCGCGGTTCTGGTTGGGGAAGTCCTGGAACTGCACGGCGCCGACCACGGTTTCCACGCCCGTCAGGGCGGCGGCCAGGCCAGCCGGCTCGGTGACGTCGCCGCGACGGACTTCGACCGGTTTGCCGCCCAGCGAAATGGTTGACGAACCCCCTCGGCGGCTGAGCACGGCGACCGTATGGCCGCGGGCCACGAGTTGCCGCGCGATCGCGCTGCCGATAAACCCCGTACCACCGGCGATGAGGATCATGGCCTTGCCCTTTCCCGCGTGCCCGGCGCCGCGGCCGTGCAGCCACCCTAGCACTTTGCGAGAGATTTCACAATCTTCCGTCAGCCCCTGATTCCCACTTCTTCTGCTCCGCTACGCGCTTGACGGCGGATCGTACCGACACATACGATCGCGTCAAGGACACGTGCCGAGGCGGGCTGCCGCGCTCGCCTCGCGTTGCTTCCGCGGACCGCCGGGGAAGACCTCCCGCACAACCAGCAGGCAGCGGCGAACCCGCTTTCGTCGTACGGGCCGGCCCTCCGATCGCTTCCGGGGGCAGATGAGCCGGGAAGAAGGTGCCCATGAAACCGGACATCTTACAGGTTCTCCGGGAACGCGTGGTGATCTTCGACGGCGCGATGGGCACGGCGATCCAGGGCTGCGATCTTGGCGACGACGACTTCTGGGGCAAAGACGGCTGCAACGAGCTGATCACCCTTTCGCGCCCCGACGTGCTGCGCGAGATCCACGCCGGCTATCTCGCGGCCGGCGCCGACGTGATCGAGACGAACAGCTTCGGCGGCACGCCACTGGTGCTGGCCGAGTACGAGCTCGCCGATCGCGCCTACGAGCTGAACAAGGCCGCCGCCGAAATGGCGTGCACGCTCGCCGCCGAGTTCAGCACGCCCGACCGGCCGCGCTGGGTTTCCGGCGCGATGGGGCCGGGCACGAAGCTGCCCACGCTGGGGCACGTCAGCTACGACGCCGTCCTCGACGCCTACATGACCCAGGCGCAGGGCCTGCTCGACGGCGGCGTCGATCTCCTGCAGATCGAGACCTGTTACGACCCGCTGCAGGCGAAGGCGGCGCTGGCCGGCGCCCTGCGCGCGATGGAGCGCAGTAAACGGCGCGTACCGCTGATCGTCCAGGTGACGATGGAGCTGACCGGCTCGATGCTCGTCGGCACCGAGATCGGCGCGGCGCTGGCGGCGCTCGATCCCTTCCCGATCGACGTGATCGGCATCAACTGCGCCACCGGGCCGGCCGAGATGAGCGAGCACATCCGCTACCTCAGCCAGCACAGTCGCCGGCCGATCTCCGTGTTGCCGAACGCCGGCCTGCCGATCGTCAACGCCGCCGGCGCGGTCTATCCGCTCACGCCGGACGAGCTGGTGCGCTACCAGCGCATCTTCGTCCAAGAGTTCGGCGTGAGCATCGTCGGCGGCTGCTGCGGCACGACCAACGCGCACGTCAAGGCGCTGGCCGACGCGCTCTGGGGCCATGCGCCCGTGGCCCGCAGCCCGCAGTTCGAGCCGTCGGTCGCCAGCCTTTACACGCCGGTGACCTTGCAGCAGGAGACATCGTTCCTGGTCGTGGGCGAGCGGCTGAACGCCAACGGCTCCAGGCAGTACCGCCAGCTGCTGCTCGCCGACGACTACGACGCGATGCAGGGCATGATCAAGCAGCAGGTGCGCGAAGGGGCGCATCTGCTCGACGTCTGCGTCGACTACGTCGGCCGCGACGGCACGAAGGACATGGACGCCGTCGCCTTCCGCTTCGGTACCCAATCCACGCTGCCGCTGATGATCGACTCCACCGAGGCGGCCGTGATCGAGACGGCGCTGAAGCGGCTCGGCGGTCGCGCCGTGATCAACTCGATCAATCTCGAGGACGGCGAAGCGCGCATGGATCGCGTGATGCCGCTGTCCAGGCAGCACGGCGCCGCCGTGGTCGCGCTCTGCATCGACGAAGAGGGCCAGGCGCGCACCGCCGACTGGAAGCTGCGCGTGGCGCACCGCATCCACGACCTCGCGATCGAAAAGTGGGGGATGCGGCCCCAGGACCTGATCTTCGACACACTGACAATGCCGATCGCCACCGGCCAGGAAGAGGTGCGGCGCGACGGCATCGAGACGATCGAGGCGATCCGCCGCGTCAAGGCCGAGCTGCCCGGCTGCTACACGATCCTCGGCGTCTCCAACATCTCGTTCGGCCTCAAGCCGGCGGCGCGGCAGGTGCTGAACTCGGTCTTCCTGCATTACGCGGTCGAGGCCGGGCTCGATGCGGCGATCGTCAATCCGCAGAAGATCCTGCCGCTGCACCGCATCGATCCGGCGCAGCGCGAGGCGGCGCGGCGACTGGTCTTCGACGAGCGCACCGAAGGCTTCGACCCGCTCACGGCCTTCATCGAGCTGTTCGTCGGCGACGAGGCGCCACGCGAGCGCGGCGCCGAGAGCGGCCTGCCGGTGGAGGAACGGCTGAAGCGGCGCATCATCGACGGCGAGCGCAAGGGCATCGAGAGGGACCTGGACGAGGCGCTGGCCACGCCGCGGCCAACCGGCGCGAGGCCGGAGAACGGAGACAAGCGCCGACGCCAGCCGGCGCCGCGGCCATATCAGGCACTCGAAATCATCAACGAAATCCTGCTGGACGGCATGCGCGTGGTGGGCGAGCTCTTCGCCAGCGGCGAGATGCAATTACCCTTCGTGCTGCAGTCCGCCGAGGCGATGAAATCGGCCGTCGCTTACCTGGAGCCGATGCTGGAGCAAACCGGCGCGGCGGGCCGCGGCACGATCGTGCTCGGCACGGTCAAGGGCGACGTACACGACATCGGCAAGAACCTGGTGGACATCATCCTCTCCAACAACGGCTACACGGTGCACAACATCGGCATCAAGCAGCCGCTGCAGGCCTTCGTCGAGAAGGCCGAAGAGACGCGCGCCGACGCGCTCGGCATGTCCGGCCTGCTGGTGAAATCCACGGTGATCATGAAGGAGAACCTGCTCGAGCTGAACGAGCGCGGCTTGTCCAAATACCCGGTGTTGCTCGGCGGCGCGGCGCTGACCCGCGGCTACGTGGAGAACGACCTCCGCGGCCTCTACAAGGGTCAGGTTTTCTACGGCCAGGACGCCTTCGAAGGACTGCGCACGATGGACGCGATCGTGCGCGGCGAAGGGCATGTGCTGGCGCAGCGCGGCGGCAAGAAAGCGCAGGCCGCCGAGGCGCAACAGCTCGAGGACTACCAGAAGGTCGAGGACCAGAGTGACGAGCGCGAGCGTCGCCTCGAAGAGGCGAAGCGCTTCGTCGCGCCTTCGAGCGTCGGCTGGACGAATCCTGTGCCGCGGGCGCCGTTTTTCGGGGTGCGCGTGGCGCGCGGCATCGGCCTGCACGAGGTCTACGCGCACATCAACGAGATCGCCCTCTTCCGCAGCCAGTGGCGCTACACCAACAGCCGCGGCCTGCCCAAGGGTGAGTACGAAGCGTGGCTCGATGCCGAGGTGCGACCGGTCTACCGCGAGTGGCAGAACCGCTGCATCGAAGAGCAACTCCTGGCGCCACAGGTGGTCTACGGCTACTGGCCCTGCCAGTCGCAGGGCAATGACCTGATCCTCTATGCCGAAGACGGGCGCACGGAGCTGGCGCGCTTCACCTTCCCGCGCCAGCTCGGCGGCAAGCAGCTCTGCCTGGCTGATTACTTCCGCCCCGTCAACTCCGGCGAGCTGGACGTGGTTGCCTTGCACGCGGTGACGATGGGGCCACGAGCGACGGAGCGCGAGCACGAGCTGTTCGCCGCGCGCGAGTACCGCGACTACCTGCACCTGCACGGCATCTCCGTCGAAGCCACGGAGGCGCTGGCCGAACTGTGGCACAAGCGCATCCGCGAGGAACTGGGCATCGCCTGCAACGACGCGGCGGACGTGCGCGGCCTCTTCCGCAAGGAGTACCAGGGCGCCCGCTACTCGTTCGGCTATCCTGCCTGCCCGGAGCGCGAGCACGATGCCGTGCTGGCGCGGCTGCTTGGGCCCGAGCGGATCGGCGCGGCGCTCACCGACGAGTACATGTGGGAGCCGGAGCAGACGACCTCGGCGATCGTCGTCCACCACCCCGACGCGCACTACTTCAACGTGGTGTAGCCGCACGGCGGCTCAGGCCGGCTCGCCGCTCAGCTCGTTCAGCGACAGCAGGCGGGTGCAGGTTTGCTCGTCCAGCGGCACGGCGCGGCCGGACTGCGTGTCCAGCCAGACCCAGTCGTGCTCGATGCGCGCGATCGTGCGCTCGGTGCGCGCCGAGCGCAGGGTGAAGGTCTGGGTGAAGCCCTCCGCCTGCGCCGCCGGGGTGGTGACCTCCACGATCGCGCCGTCCTGCCAGGGCAGCGGGCGCAGGTACTCGGCCCGCGTGCGCACTTCGACCGCGACGATGTGCGCGGGCTTGCTGATGCCCGCCGCCAGCTCGCCCGCCGCGTAGGCCAGCTCGGTGAGGGCCAGCAGCACGCCGGCGTGCACGAAGCCGGTGGCGGCGTAGCAATCGGTGTGCCGGGTGGGAAAGCGCACCGAGAAGGGCATACGGCGCTCCGGCGAATTTGGATCGCTCGCAGCGAGCGATGCCGTAAGCGTAGCGCGTTATGTGCCGCGCAGGCTCGGGTCGAGCACGTCGCGCAGGGCGTCGCCGATCAGGCTGAGCGAGAGGATGAGCAGCGAGATCGCCACACCGGGCACGATCGAGAGATACGCATAACCGTACAGATACTGGAAGGCGTACTGCAGCAGCGAGCCCCAGCTCGGCGTGGGCGGCGGTACGCCCAGTCCCAGGAAACTGAGCCCCGATTCGGCCAGCACGGCGAAGCCGACGCCGAGGGACAGCGAGACGATCACCGGCGCCGTGCAGTTGGGCCAGACATGCCGGAACAAGACCCGCAACGGGTGTGCGCCGATCGTGCGCGCCGCCAGCACGTAGTCGAACTCGCGCACGGCCAGCACTTGCGAGCGTACCAGCCGCGCGAGGAAGGCGATACCGCCGATGCCGATCGCGATCACGAGCGTATGCACGCTGCGGCCGAGCGCCGCGAGCAGGCCGAGCGCGAGCACGAGCTGGGGAATCGAGAGCAGCGCCTCCACACAGCGCATGATCACGTCGTCCACGACGCCGCGCACGAAGCCGGCGACGAGGCCGAGCAGCACGCCAACCGTCCCGCCAAGCGCCGTGGCGACGACGCCGACGCCCAGCGAGACGCGGGCGCCGTACAGCATGCGGCTCAACTGATCGCGGCCCAGCACGTCGGTGCCGAGCAGGTGCCTCCAGGACGGCCCCTTCAAGAAGGCGCCGGGATTCGTGTTCGTCTGGTACGGGTCGTACGGCGCCAGCAGCGGCGCGAAGATCGCGCAGACGGCGAAGAAAACGACGATGAAGACACTGGCCGCGATGATCGGATCGCGCAACAGGCGCAGCCAGGGACGCAGCCGGGGTGAGAGCCGCCAGCCGCCCGCAAGGACGGGCTGGACCGCCAGCGGCTCCGATGATGTGGTCATGCGCGATCTCCGCCGGGGAGAGTCGACGTTTAGACGTTTACTTGAAGCGAATGCGCGGATCCAGCACAGAGTAGATCAGGTCGGTGAGCAGGCTGGTCACCAGGACGCAGGTCGCCACCAGCAGCACGTAGCCCTGGACCACGGGAAAGTCCTTGTCGGTGAAGCCCTGGATCACATAGCGGCCGATGCCGGGGATGGCGAAGATCTGCTCGATGATCAGCGCACCCGCCAGCAGGAAGCCGATCTGCAGGCCGATGATCGTCGCCACCGGCAGCATCGCGTTCTTCAGCGCATGCAGCCAGATCACGCGCCGCCCCGGCAGCCCCTTGGCCCGCGCCGTGCGCACGTAGTCGGCGCGCAGCACCTCGAGCAGCGACGAGCGCACGAAGCGCGTCAGCCCGCCGATACTGCCGGAGCTGAGCACGAACGCGGGCAAGATCAGCAGCTTGATCGCCTTCAGCGGGTTGGTCGTGATCTCCGTGAAGCCCGAGGCCGGCAGCCAGCGCAGCTTCACCGCGAATAAGATGATCAGCAGGATCGCCAGGAAAAAGCCGGGGATCGAGACCGCCGCGATCGAGAACACCGTGATCGCCCGGTCCAGCGGCGAGTTGCGGAAGAGCGCGGCGGTGATCCCCAGCGGAAACGCGACGGCGATGCCGATGATCAGCGCGGCGAGGCCAAGCTGCAGCGTCACGGGAATGCGCGCCCGTAGCTCTTCCGTCACCGGACGCTGGCTCTTAATCGACTTGCCGAAGTCCCCGTGCAGCGCATGCTGCAACCAGATCGCGTACTGCACGGGGATCGGGTCGTCCAGGTGGAACTCCTTGCGGTACTGGCGGATCACGCTCGGCGCCAGCTCCTGCCCGCCGCTCGACCCGATCAGGGCGTACACCGGGTCGCCCGGAATCAGTTGCTCCAAGAAGAAGACGAAGAACGTGATCAGCAGCAGCACCGGGATCGCCTGCAGCAGCCGCCGGGCGATGTAGGCTTGCATGGCGTCAGCTCTTGATCCACAGGAACTGCAGCCTGGCCACACCGATGTCCGGCCAGGCCTCGATGCCGCCGACGTTCTTGCGGAAGGCAGCATACGGCGTGGAGAGCACCATCGGCACAAAGAAGCACTGCTGATTCAGGATCACGTCGCTGATCTGCCCGTAGAGCTGCTTGCGCTGGTTCGTATCGAAGGACTGCCGTGCCTTCGCGATCATGGCGTCGAGGCCGGGCGCCACCTCGTGCTTCATCGGATTGTAGACAGAGTTCCCCTGGTAGATCAGCGTGGACTCGACGTTCGGCTCGTAGTCGGTGCCGCCCCAGGCCGTGGAGTAGACCGCGAACTTGCCGTTCTGGAAGAAGTCGTTGGTCGCCGCGCCGACATCTTCGATCACGATGTTCGCGTTGATGCCGATCTCCTTCAGGTTTGCCTTGTAGAGCTCGGCCTGCTGGTTGATGGTCGGCGAGTTGTAGACGACCATGTCGACGTTGAAGCCGTTCGGCTGGCCGCCGTCTGCCAGGAACTTCTTCGCCTGCGCTACGTCGAAGGCCGGCCGCCCCGGCGTGTCCTGGTAGGCCCAGCCGCCCGGCGTGATCATCGCATCTTTGGCGATCTGATACTTGCCAAAGTAGATTGTGTTGTTCACCGCGCCCGCATCCAGCGCGAAGGTGAACGCCTTGCGCAGGTTCACGTTGTTGAGCGGCGCCTTGTCGGTGTTGAAGACGATCACGGAGGCGACGGCGCTACCCGGAATGCCCTGCACGACCTGCAGGTTCGGGTCTTTGCCGGCCGGGTCCAGCAGGTTGAGCGAGCCGATGCCGGTGTAGTCCACCGTGCCCGACTGGATGTTGGCGAACTGCGTGTTCGGGTCCGGGATCACGGTGATCGTGACCTGGTCCAGGTATGGTAGCTGCTTGCCGGCGCCGTCCTTCATCCAGTAGTTCGGGTTCTTCTTGACGGTGACGTGGCTGCCCGTCACCCACTCGCCGAAGGTAAACGGCCCGGTGCCGACGGGGTTCGATTTGAACTTGTCGCCGAACTTCTCCACCGCCGTGCGCGACACGGGCACCGCGGTGTAGGCCGCGAGCGAGTTGAAGATCGCGGCGTTCGGCTGCTTCAGCACCATGCTGACGGTCATCGGATCGGGCGTATCGATGTGGTCGATGTCCGCCAACTGGCCGAGAGAGACGCCCTTGTTCGTCGGATCCTGCAGGCGCTTCATATTCCACTGATAGTTCGCGGCGTCGAAGTCCGAGCCGTCGTGGAACTTCACGCCCGGCCGCAGGTGGAAGGTGAGATGCGTCGGATCGACGATCTCGAACTTCTGGGCGAGCGAGTGGTCGAGGTCGAGCCTGAAGTGGCGGATGGCGACGAAGAAGTCGTACATCGCCTCGCCGTACACGTAGTCTCTGCCGGAGATCGCGTTGAGCGGGTCGAGCGTGGTCGGTTCGAGCCCGGTGGCGAGGTTGAGCTTACCGCCCGGCTGGCCGTTCGCCAGCGGGATGGCGGTCGTCTGCGGCACCGGCAGCGCCAGGGCACCGCCCGCCTGGGCGGTGCCTTGCAGCGGTGCCAGCCCGCCCGTAACGGTCGATGTCCTGGCTGGGGCCGCGCCCGTGGCGGCCCCTCCGGCCGACGGCGCCGTGTTGCCCGCGTTCGACGTCTTGTTGTTGTTCGAGGAGCTGCAGGCCGCGTGGAAGGCGGCCAGTCCGCCCGCCAGGCCGAGGACGCCGCCGCGCAACATGTGCCGGCGGTTGACGCGCCGCTGCCAGTAGCCATGCCAGTGTCCGGGGCCGTCGCTCATCGCCTGCCTCCCCAACGGACCTGCTGGTCCTGTTCGCCGCTCGGCGACCGGCCGTACTTGCCGGTCTTGACTAGCGAGTTTAATCTCAACGATTAGAACGTCAAGAAGCATGATACGGCCGTGAAGCTGAGACACGTCGCGTGGCGGCTGCGGAAGGCGGTGGCCGCCGTGCGCGGTGGCTGGCAGCACGGCCTCGGCAGTTGGGCAACCAGCCGGGATCCGGTCGTGCCGCGTGCGCGGGCGCCGAGGGTGCTACGCTGCATTGCAGCGAGCTTGCAAGACGCGGCGACTGGTGCGGGCATGCGGAAGGATCGATTCCAGATAGGGGCAAAACCGGCGCGGGTTCCCGCTTGTGGGTGTGCGATCGTGCTGGAACGCCGGTCTTGCACCCATGTCCAGGGGGACAGTCGATGAGCGGTCCGAGCGGTCTGCGCGGCCATCGCATCCAGAACGTGGAGAAGGCTGAGGGGCGCCGGCGTGAGATCCTGGTCGCCGCCGCCGCCGTCTTCGCGCGCGACGGCTACGCCAGCGCCTCGCTCGACGACGTGGCCGCCAAGATCGGCGTTACCAAGGGCGTGATCTACTACTACTTCCGCAGCAAAGAGGAGATCTTCACCGAGATTCGCGCCACCGCCATCCGCGACGCCATCGAGCGGCTCGAAGCGATCATCGCCGCGGGTGGGGCCGCGGAGCCGATGCTGCGCGCCGCAATCCGCGACCTGGTGGACCACATTTTCGACGACCTGGACCGCTACGCGAACATCCTCAACGCCCAGCGGCTGAGCCCCGAGAGCCACGCCACCATCCGCGGCTTGCAGCGGCATTACGAGCGCTTGATCCGCGAAATCGTCGTGGAAGGCATCCGCACGGGCGCCTTTGCCGATCGTGACCCAAGGGTCACGGCCTTCACCCTACTGCGCGCCTGTCTCGGCACCGCCGGCTGGTATGCTGCCGATGGACCGCTGTCCGCCGACTTGGTGGCAACGCAGGTCACGGAGCAGGTGGTGAGCGGCGTGTTGAGGCGGGAGGGATAGCGTGGCTCGCGTGGCGAACTGCCGCGGGTTCAGCGGCTGGAGGCTCGTGCAGCGTGCCCATACCCGTGCGGCCCTGCCGGCGAGCGTAGGCTCGCGGATCGGCGGCGCATGAGCGCGGCTGCCGGACCGCTGCGCGGCTTGCGTGTGCTCGACGCCTGCGACGCGTTGGCGGTCTACGCCACGAAGCTGCTGCTGAACCTGGGCGCCGAGGTGATCCGTTTGGAGCCGCCCACCGGCGACCCTATGCGGCGCTTCCCGCCGCTGATCGACGGCATCAGCGCCTACTTCGAGCATTTCAACGCTGGCAAGCGCAGTATCACGCTCGATCTCACCACTGCGGCGGGCCTCGCCTGGCTCGAATCGCTCGTAGCGTCCTGCAACGCGGTGCTGGAGTCCGGACAGGCGGCGGAACTGCTGAGCAGCCGCGCAGGGCGCGAGCGGCTGACTCGCGCGCGGAGGGACCTGGTGCTTGTCAGCGTCACGCCGTTCGGGCTGCACGGGCCGAAGGCCGAGCAGCGCGGCGGCGACCTGATCGCCGCGGCGGAAAGCGGTCTACTGGCGCTGAACGGCCGGCCCGACGCGCCGCCCTACCGTCCGGGCGGGGAACAGGCGGCGCACATGGCCGGGCTGCTGGCGGCGAACGCGGCGCTGCTGGGTCTGTTCGAGCAGCAGTGCAAGGGCCATGGCTGTCACGTCGAGGTTCCAGTCAATTTCGCCGCCGCCCTCAGCACGCTGCAAACCGCCAACGCCAACTACTACACCTGGCACGGGCGCGTGCCTCAGCGCCGCGGCCTGGGCCTCTCGGGCTACCGCTCGCTCTTCCGCACACGCGACGGCTGGGTCGTGCTGATCGCCCTGCCCGGTCAGTGGTCGAAGCTCGCCGGGCTGCTGGAGGAGCACGGCGCGGCCGGCGACCTGGCCGAGGCAGGGTATGACGACGCCGAGCAGCGCCTGGCACGGGCCGAGCACATCAACGAGCTGATCGGGGCTTTTACTTCACGCTTCGGCAAAGAGGAACTGCAAACCCTGACTCAGCGCGCTGGTGTAGCCTGCACGCCCGTGAACAGCGTTGCCGACCTCGCCGCGGACCCGTTTTTGCAGCAGCGCGGCTTCTTCCGGCAGGTAGCGCATCCGGGCTGGGAGCGCACGGTCGCCTATCCGGCGCCACCCTGGCACTTCGGCGAGCGCGCGATCGGCACGCAGCAGCCTGCGCCGGCGACTGGCGCGGACAACCGTGCAATCTGGGTCGAGGAGCTGGGCATGGATGCGGTGACGTTGGCTGAACTCTGCGACGGCGCGGCCGGATGAGCGGGCGGGACGCGGCCTGGCTGCCGCTGCGCGGCGTGCGCGTGCTCGACTTCACCTGGATGATCGCCGGCCCGCTGGGCACGCGGCTGCTCGCCAACTTCGGCGCCGACGTGATCAAGGTCGAGTCCTACAACCGCGTGGACCGCATCCGCGAGACGGGGCCGCATCCGGACGGCCCATGGAGCTACAACGAGGACGGCTCCTTCAACGACGTGAACCTCAACAAACGCAGCCTGCTGCTCAACCTGAATCTGCCCCGCGGGCGGGCGCTCGCGCGGCAGCTCACGGCGGTGGCCGACGTCGTGATGGCCAACTTCACCGGCGACCGGCTGGACCGCTGGGAGCTAGGATTCGCGGACCTCGCAGCCGTGCGCCCGGACATCATCGTGCTCAACATGCCGGTGTTCGAGAGCCAGGGCGAGCGGCGGCGCTGGGGCGGCATCGGCACGCACATCAACGGCCTCGCCGGCATCAGCAGCCTTTCCGGCTACGAGGGCGACCCGCCCTTCGGCCTCGGCCCGCTCTATCCCGACTTCAGCGGCAACCCGTTCCACGCCACCTCGGCGATCCTTGCCGCGCTGATCGAGCGCGACCGCGGCGCCGGCGCCCAGTTCATCGAGATCAGCCAGTACGAATCGACGGCGAGTCTGCTCGGTCCAGCGCTGCTGGCCCACTCCGTCGCAGGCAGCGAGCCGCAACGCCGCGGCAACCACTCCGACCGCGCCTGCCCGCACAACGTCTACCCAGTGCAGGGCGAAGACCGCTGGATCGCGATCGCCGTTGAGAGCGACGGTGAATGGGCGGCGCTGTGCCGGGCGCTGGGCCAGGAGGCATGGTGCACGGACCCACGCTTCGCCTCGTTGCCGGCGCGGCTCGCCAACGAGGCCGCCCTGGACGAGCTGATCGCGGCCGACACGAGCGACTGGACCGCCGCCAGGCTTGCCGCGCATCTGCAAGCGGCCGGCGTGCCCGCCGCGCCGGTCAGCCGACTGGACGAGGTGCTGGCTGACCCGTGGTATCGCCGCGAGTACTTTTACGAGCAGCGTGGGCCGGAAGGCTGTGTCTTCACCACGCACGGCGAACCCATTCGCCCCGCCGGCGAGCAGCAGCCGGCGCTGCGCGCCCCGCTCATGGGCGAACACACCGACACGATCGTACGAGAGCTGCTCGGCCTGGACTCAGCCACGGCCGATGCGCTCTACGCAGACGGCACGCTGGGCTGAAGCGCTGTTACGCCTCTGGCACGAGCGGCAGCGTGATCGTGAAGACGCTGCCTTCGCTGGGTCGCGATTCCACCGCCAGCGTGCCGCCGTGCGCCCGCACGATCTCGTGCGCCACGTAGAGGCCGAGGCCGAAGCCTGTCAGCCCCCGATCCACGTTGCGGGCGCGGTGGAACGGCTCGAAGATCAGCGGCTGATCTTCTGCCGGGATGCCGATGCCCTCGTCGCGCACCGCGAGCGCGGCCGCCCCGTCGCTCTCGGCCACCGTCACTATGATCGGTGAAAGCGGCTTCGAGTATTTGCGCGCGTTGCCGATCAGGTTGGCGAGCACCTGTTCCAGGCGGTCGGCGTCGGCGCTCACCAGTGGTCCCGCCGCGGGCGCAAGCACGGTGATCGGGTGCTCGCTTGTCGCGGCCGCGCGTTCGATCTCGACGGCGCGGCGGACGAACTGCCCGAGGTCCAGCGGCTGCGGCTCGATCACGAACAGGCCACGGGTAAGGCGAGAGGCATCGAGCAGTTCGCCGACCAGCCGCGTCAGCCGCGCCACCTGGCGGATCGCCACCTCCAAGCCGCCGGCGATGCTTTCCGCCGGCGCCTGGCGCTCCAGCCTGCGGCGCGTGACCTCCAGATAGCCCTGCAGCGAGGTGAGCGGCGTGCGCAGCTCGTGCGAGGCCGCGGCGAGGAAGGTGTCGCGCAGCGCGACGGCCCGGCGCAGCTCTTCCTCGACCTGGCGGCTATCTGTAACGTCGTGCAGCACACTGATCACGATCTGGCTCTGGTTGAGCGCATCGTCCACCGGCGTCGAGGCGATCGACACCCAGCGCTCCGTGCCCGTCTGCCGGTTGCGCAGCCCGAGCGTGAGCGGCGGCACCTCCTCGCCGCGCAAGACGCGCCGGCCGGGCAGCAGCTCCGGCGGGAAAGGCTGGCCGGACTCGTCCAGCAGGTCAATGCGGGCCGCGAGATCGCGCGGCCGGGCGGCGATCAGCGCCCGCGTGGATTCGAAGCCGCAGAGCTGCGCCGCCACCCGATTGGCGTAGAGGATGTGGCCGGCGCTGTCCTGCACCATGATGCCGTCGATCAGGTGCTCAAACACCATCGCAAGGCGCATGCGTGCGCCGAGCATCGCCTGTTCGGTGCGGTACGGCTCGCTTGTCTGGCCGAAGGCAGAAAGGGCCAACAGCAGTGCCGGCGCCGCGGGCAAGCCAGCGAGGCCGGCGGCGGTGACATGAACGCCGCACCATGATCCGTCACGCCGGCGCATGCGTATGCTCAGCGCGCGCGTGGCCCCGGCACGGTCCGCCAGGTTGGTCAGGAGGGCCGCAACGCGCTCGCGATCGTCGGAGTGCACGAGCGTCAGCAGCTCCGGTGGAAGCGCGTCCCCGTCGGCGTAACCGAGCAGGCCGCGCGCCGCGGGGCTGCTGACCTGCAGGCGTCCGTCACGATCGAGGACGATCAGTGCCGCCGCAACCTGCCCCGCGGTGGCGAGCGCTGGTGATTCGGACACGATCAGACCCCCGGCACGGCCGCACGGCCCGCACGCAGCATAACGCACCCGGCCGGCGGCAGCGCGGCCAGGCGGATTATGAGCAGTAGCCGGAGATCAACGCGTGCGGGAGGCCAACGGCAGTAACCATTGCGCCGATCCCGCGTTTGAAGCGACGGAGCCTCCGCGAAAGCGCCGTAGCCGTGAAGGAAAGCGTGTGGAGGGAATGCCAGCCTTGATCCTCGTCGTCGATGATGACCCCGACATCCGCGCCCTTGTCCACATGATTCTCGAAGAGGAAGGCTACGTCGTGATGGCCGCCGGCGACGGGCGCGAGGCGCTGGCGCAGGTGCAGCAGCAGCAACCGTCGCTCATCTTGCTCGACCTGAACATGCCGGTGATGTCCGGCTGGGAGCTGCACGACGAGCTGCGTTCCCGCGAGATCGGCGTGCCGGTGGTGTACATGACCGCCGCCCAACGCGCCCGCGCCGAGGCCGAGCTGCACGGCGCCCAGGGCTTTCTCGCCAAGCCCTTCGGCCTGCACGAGCTGCTGCAAACAGTCGAGCAGTTCGTCGCCTGAGGCCCCTTGCCCACGGAGCGGGCTCAGACCGAGCCGGAGCGCCCCAGCCGCGCGCGGAGGTAGAGGCCGTGTTCGGCAATGTAGGCGGCCACGGAATCCGGCACCAGGTAGCGCAGCGAGCGGCCCGCGGCGACCCGGCGGCGCAGATCGGTGGAACTGATCGCCAGCGCCGGCATCTCGATCCGTTCGCAGGCGTCCGCCAGGCCGGGAATCCGCCGATCAAGCGACGCCAGCTCATGCGCCGGCAGCTCCCCGCGCGCGGCCACCGCCAGCTTCGCCAGCCTGACGAGGCGCTGCGGCTGCCACCAGTTGGGCAAGTCCTGCAAGGCGTCGCTGCCCAGGATGAAGTGCAGCGTGACGCCCGCGCCCAGCTCCGCGCGCAGCGCCTCCAGGGTCAACGTCGTGTAGGTGGGGCCAGCCTGCTCCAGCTCCACGGTCGAAACGTCGAACGCCGGGTTGCCGGCCAGGGCCAACCGCACCATCGCCAGGCGGTGCGCGATCGGCGTGATACGGCGGCCCGACTTGCGCCAGGGGCGCGGAGCCGGCACAAACAGCACCCGCTGCAGGCCAAGCTGCTCGCGCGCCTCTTCCGCCAGGCGCAGATGCGCCAGGTGAATCGGGTCGAAAGTGCCGCCCAGCACGCCGATCTGCAGACGCTGCCCGCTCATCTCTTGCAGCTTAGTGGCGAATCGGCGCTGACAATAGCGCGCGGCTTGCCGCCCGGCGGCGCGGCGGCTAGGGTATGCGGGGCGCAAGAACCGTACGCGGCTCGCGGGAGGAACACACGATGGCGGAGCGGGCGCGGCCCTTCTGGAACAGCGAGCCGGCGAAAGGCCCCGCTGGCACGTTCCACGTCGTCGTCACGCGACTGCCGGCCGGCCTCGGCGGCCGCCGCGACCTCTACTCCGCGACGCTCTTCCGCAAAACTGAGACCGGAGAGGAGGCGGTCGAAACCGATTTCTGGCAGCATTCGGCCCCGCCGCACGACGCCGACAAGCTCGCCTTTCGCGAGCGGGCGCGACGCGCCGCCGCGCAGACCGCGGCGGCAGGCTGAAGCGCAGATGCCCGCGCCTCCACGACCCTTGCAACGATCGCGGTGGGCCAATCGTCCTCTGAGCAGGATTGGCCGCCTAGCGAGGGAGCGCGAGCGATGCGAATCGATGGCCGGCGCCGGCTGCTCAGCCGCATTTTCCTGTTCGTGGGAGCGTTATCGCTGGGGTTGGTGTTGCCCGCCGCCGGTGCGGGCAGGGCGGCGCCCGCGGCTGGAACGCTGCACACGCTCACGCTCGCGGACAACGGCGCCACCGTCGGCGTGGCACTCGGCGACCGCATCGAGCTACGGCTGGACGTTAACTTGAACTGGACCGTGTCCGTGACCGATACGACCGTGCTGCGCCGGCCGCCGGGAATCGCCCTGGTGCGCGAAGTACAGGGGCTGTGGGACGCGATTGCGCCGGGCAGCGCGACGATCAACGCTACCGGCGATGCGCCGTGCCGTATGTCGAGACCTGCCTGCACCGTGCCCTCGCTGCTCTTCAGCGCGACGATCACCGTCGGCGGCGCGCCGCCGCCGCAGCCCGGCGGCGGTACGGCGACCTATCCCCCCGGCTGGAACATCGTCGGCGCGCCCGACGGCACCATCTTGCCCGTGGACGCCTGGACCTGGGACCCGCTGCGCGGCCAGTACAGCAGCCTGCCCGCCGGCACGCCTCTCCTGGGCGGGCATGGCTACTGGGCCTATTTCACCGCGCCGCAGAACGTGCCGCTGGCCCCGGGCGGCGCCGGCTCTGCACAGATTGCGGCGCCGGCCGGAGATTGGGTGCTGATCGGCGATCCCAGCGCCGCCAGCGGCGCCACGATCGCCGGCGCGGACGCGGTGTATACCTACGACCCGGCCGCCGGCGTCTACAATCTGGCGAACTCGTTGGGGCCGGGCGGCGGCGCCTGGGCCATCTCTGCCGCGGGCGGGACGTTCGTGATCGCGGCGCAGCCGCCCGCGCCGCCGCCGAATCCACGGGCGGGCGGCGTGGCGCCGCACCAGGGCCAGTCACCCGCCGCACAGGAGGCTCGATGAGGCAGGGCGCGCCCACTCACACGGGCCGGCCGGAGGTAAAGCACGGGGGCAGGACGCCCGACAATGGCACGCGCGCCCCGCCCCATGGCGCCTCGTGCACGCCTGAACCGGCGGCCGAGGCGTTATGCAATAAAGAATCTTCTCAAGTTTTTCTGAAATGGGCCCGAAGTAGTAGCGCTCCCGATAGTCCGTGCGTTACACTTCCGGCGAGTTCTCGGAGGTGATCCCGATGAGGAAAGCACTGGCATGGCTCACGCAGCACCGGCGCGTTTCGATCGCCGGAGCAGCAGTGGTGGCGATCGGAGCCACGGCGCTGATTGGCGGCCGCCTGAACAGCGTGAACGGCCAGACGTGCGGCACGGTCAACGTTCCTTGTATCGTCATCGCTCCCACCGTAGTGACGACGACGACGGCAACGGCGACCACCACGACGACGACCACGACGGCCGCCACGCAGCCGACGACGGTGCCTACCAGCACCACGGCGCCCAGCAACCCGCCGCCGCCGCCCCCACCGCCCACGCGGGTGACCACGCCGCCACCGCCGCCCTCACGGACGACGACGCCTACCGTCAACCTGCCGGCAAGCGCCACGCCGGTGAGGCAGGGCGCCGTCGCGCAGAAGCCGGCGGCCGCAGCTCCGGCGCCGCGTGTTGCGGTCGCCCTGCCGAACACCGGCTCCGGCACCGAGAGCGGCGCCGCTGCCGACCTTGCCCTGCCGCTTGCGCTCATCGCCCTCAGCCTCGGCGGCGCCGGCATCGTGGCTCTGCGTCGCGCCTCCCGCTAACGGGCGCCCGTAGACCGAACAACCCCAACCCTTCGCGTGGACCCACCGCCGCTCGGATGAGCGGCGGTGGGTTGGCGCGCCTGAATCGCGGGCGGACGGCCGTGACCAAGCGACGGGCGAGCACCGGCGGCGCCGGCCTCAGGGCGAGTCCAGCAGCTCCACCGCGTCGCCGCACTCGACCACGCCGGGGCGCAACACCGAAGCGTAGACGCCGACGCAGTTCGCGTGCGAGCCTGCCACGGTGCGCAGCACGGCCGGATCCGGTTCGGCGCTGTCCGGATCGAGATTGATCATCATGCAGCGCTGGTCCGGCTCGGTGACGGCCAAGCGCAGATCCGGCCCCACCCCGAGGATCCGCCCGACCCACTCGCTCTCCGGCACCGCCGCGCCATCCGGCTCGAGGTAGAAGTTGGCGCGGAAGCGGCGCGGATCGAGCGCGGCGCCACGCTCGGCCGCCAGCCGCCGTGCCATGCCGAGATCGAAGATGGATACCTGCGCCACGTCGAAGCTGCCGCGGTAGTCGCGCAGCAAGAAGAGCGGCCCGCCGTAGGCGTGTTCCAACTCGCGGCGCAATTCGTCCCCGACCACCGGCAGGTCGCGGCCGTCCGGCGTGCGCACCAGGAGCGCCGGCTCGCGTCCGCGGCCATCGAAGCCGTCGGCGTAGCGCGGCTGATGCAGCAGCAGGCCGGCCAGCTCGCGGCCGGTCAGCCAGGGAAACTGGCTGCGCGACCCTGCCTGCACGAAGGCATACCTCCGGTCGCCCGGAAGACCTTGCAGCCCCACCGGGGTTTGCGCCAGCTCCTCGCCGCGCATCGATTTCACCGGATAGCGAAAGATCCGCGCCACCATGCCGATTCGCATCGCCAGCTCCTTCGCCGCGATCTGTGCCTACGGTAGCAGACCGGCGGCCGGCTGGCGGCGCCCCGGTGTTGCGCCAGGACCAGGATGCAGGCCGGCCGCGGCGAGGTGTGTGCCGCGCCCCGCGGCTGAAACACTACTCGAAGACGCCCGCGGCCGTGAGATCGGCGATCGCGTCGTCGTCGAGGCCAAGGATCTCGTGGCAGATGGCGTGCGTATGCTGGCCGAGCGCCGGGCCGGCGCGGCGCGGCCGCGCGGGCGTCTCCGACAGCTTCCAGGCCGGCGCGTCGTAGGCGTGCGGCCCCATCACCGCGTGATCAAGCGTCCACCAGTGGCCGCGGTGAAGAAGCTGCGGGTCGCTGAACAGCTCTTCGCAGGTCTGCACCGCGCCGGCGGGCACGCCGGCGGCCTGCAGCGCCGCCATCGCCTCGTGGGGCGTGCGCCCGAGCGTCCAGGCCGCGATCGCAGCCGCGATCTCGTCGGCGCGGGCACGCCGGCCGGCCTCGTCCTGCAACGCCTCGGCCCGCGCCCAATCCGCGCGGCCGATCGCACGCGCGAGCGCCGCCCATTCGCCCGCATCACGCACGGCGATCGCCACCCAGCGATCCGCGGCCGTGTCATCGCCCGCGCAGGGGAAGACGCCGTGCGGTGTCAGTTCCGCGTCGTCGTTGCCGCCGCGCCGCAGCGCCTGGCCGTTAGCGCCGTAATCGAGCAGCGCCGGCCCCAGGATCTGCATCGCCGCTTCCACCTGCGACTCATCCAAGAACTGGCCCTCGCCGGTGCGGTCGCGATAGTCGAGCGCCGCTACCAGCGCCGTGTACAAGAACCAGGGCGCGACGAAGTCGGTGTAGGCCCCGAAGATGCCGGCGGGGGGGCGATCGGGCCAACCGGTGAGCGCGTGGAAACCGGCGGTGGAGGCGCCGTGCTGGCCATAGCCGCCGAAGTCGCGGTACGGCCCCGTCTGGCCCATCTGCGTCGTGCTGTACATCAAGATCTCCGGCTTCACCCGGCGCAGATCCTCGTAGCCCAACCCCAGCTTCGCCAGCGAGCCGGGCGTCATACTGTCCGTGACGATGTCCGCCCAGCGCACGAGGTGCAACGCCAGCTCGCGCGCCCGCGGCAGGCGCAGATTGAGCGCCAGGCCCAGCTTGTTGGTGTTGTACACCGCGCCAAAGGCGCTGCGGTCGAGGCCGGGCTGGCCGTCGCGGAAGGGCGGCGCCAGCCGCAACGTATCGGGCCGCGTGCTCGACTCGACGCGTATCACCGTGGCGCCGAAGTCGGCCAGGTGCCGCGCAATGATCGGCCCGACGCCCACCCAGGCGAAGTCGACAACCTTGACGCCCGCGAAGGGCATGCCGTCCGGTGGCGCGAACAACGAAGCTTCGGACATCAGAACCCTATCCTCGGAAGCGTGCCGCCGCCCACGAACGACGCCTCACACGATGCCCGCCGCGCACAGGTCGCGCAGCTCGCCGTCGCCGAGGCCGAGCAGGCCGCCGTAGACTTCGCCGTTCTGCTGACCGGGCAGCGGCGCCGGCCGCGGCGCCGTCCAGGGCGTGCGCGAGAGCCGCACCGGCGCGCCGGGAAAGCGCAGCGTGGCGCCGAGATAGTCGTGCGGGACGTCCATCCAGTACTCACGGGCGGCGAGCTGCGGGCTCGCGGCCACATCGGGAATCTCGTTCACGGCTGCGAGCTGGATCGACCGCGCCAGGCTGCCCTCAAACAGCTCGCGCTTACTCTTGCCGGCGAAGAAGGCGAGGAAGGGCACGCTCAGCCGATCGTACGTCTGCTGGTCCATCGCCGCGGCGCTGAGCTGCGGCCAGTCAACCTCCGTGGGAGCGTCGGCCATGCCCTCGTCGGCCATCCAGCGCACCAGCGCCCGTGTCGAGGCCAAAGTGCCCGCCGCCTGCCCGCCGCTCAGCGACCAGAGTACAAAGCCGTCCTTGCAGGGCCAGAGCACCCGATGCACGAGCGTGCTGCCGTCGAGGCGATGGGCGGTGCGCACAGCGCCGCCGCGCTGCGAGTTGACGTGAGAGATATCCCAGACCTGCGCGGCGATCATCAGCGTCCAGGTGACGCACTCCTGCGCGGCGATGTCCACCACCTGGCCGCGGCCGCTGCGCTGCCGTGCGTAGTGCGCGGTCAGAGCGCCAGCCGCGGCATGTACGCCGGCCAGCAACTCGGTCTGCGGCGCCGTGGGCCGCGTGGGGGCGCGGTCGTCGTCGCCGTCCAGGTAGAGCTGGCCACCCAGCGCCCAGGCGATGAGATCCGTGGCCTGGAAGTCGCGGTACGGGCCGCTCTGGCCAAATGGACTGATATGCACGATCACCAGCGCTGGATTCACGGCCAACAACGACTCGTCGGCAAGGCCGAGCGCCGCGAGCCTGCCCGGCGGCAGCGACTCGAAGAGGAAGTCGGAGACGGCGGCGAGGCGCAGCAGCAGCTCGCGCCCGCGCGCGGCCTCGAGATCGAGCGTGACTCCGCGCTTGCCGGCGTTGGCGAAGATCCACGACAGGCTGCGCTGCGGATGCGGCGTGTTCTGGAAGAAGGGCCCGTGCGCCCGCGCTGGGTCGCCGCCCGGCTGCTCGATCTTGATCACGTCGGCGCCGAGGCCGGCGAGCACGCGACCGCCCAGCGCGCCCAGCGCCCCGGTCAGATCCAGCGCCCGAAACGGCGTGAGCGCGGCCGGCGTTTCGCTCATCGCGCGTTCACCTGGCGGAAGGCAGCGGCCAATGTATGCCGCCTGCTCATTCGACGACGCGCCACTGCACGAGCGTGAAGTCTTCGTCCGGGTGGTCCTCGAACACGGCCTCGACCGCGCCGCCGATCTCGACCTGCTGCATCGGGTCGCCGAGCAGGTTGCCGACCATGCGCACGTTGTCCGCGTCCGGCAGCTCGACCAGCACGACGAGATAGGGGCAGGCTTCTCTGAGGGCGGGGTGCACCGGGTGCCAGACGCGCTCCCAGCTGAAGATGCGGCCACGCCCCGAGACGCGCTCCCAGCGCAGATCGAAGGAGCGGCAGCGGTAGCAGATGAACTCCGGTCCCCACTGGAAGCCGTTGCAGGCGTTGCAGCGCTGCACCAGCAGCTCATGCCGGTTGGTAGCCTCCCAGTACGGCGCGTCCAGCCCGTCGGGCGAAGGCCGCGGCGCCGGCAGCCCCGCCGGCAAATACGCTTCCCGAACCGTGTCCGTGGTCATGAGTACTTCCTTATGTCTCCTGAACTCATCGCGCATCACCGCGCCACGAGTCGCGCCCGCCGGCGCAAAGGACGCATATCACGCGCCCCGACAGTTGTCCGCTAACCCGACGCCCTTCAGAACGCTCTACGCCGGATCGCCCTTCTCCTTCTCCCAGGATTGGGAGAGGGAGAAGGGCCGTCGAACCGACGTGAGGATGAGGGCCGCTCCCCCTCACGCCCGCAGGATCAGGCTGCTTACCGGCGAGACCATCGGCCCGGAGGCGACGAGCGAGATCTGGCAGTTCGGCACCTGGCAGGTCGAGGTGCCGCGGATCTGCCGCACCGCCTCGGTGATCAGCTCCAGGCCGTGCATGTAGCACTCGGCTAAATTCCCGCCGCTGGTGTTGATCGGCAGCTTGCCGTTGGGCCAGGTCAGGTTCTCCACCGTGCAGAACTCGTTCGCCTCGTCTGGCGAGCAGAAGCCGTGCTCCACCAGGCTCATCAGCACACCGCCGGTGAAGTTCTCGTACACCTGCGCCACCTGCACGTCCTTGGGCTCGATGCCGGCCAGCTGGTAGAGCAGCGGCGCCACACCCTTGAAGTTGCTGGTGCCGTAGTCGGGCGCATTGTGTGCCGCCGCCCCCTGGCGGAAGAACGAGCCCTGCGCGGCCGCCATGATGATCGCCGGTTTGTGCTTGAGGTCGCGGGCACGCTCGGGCGTGGTGATCACCACGGCGGCGGCGCCGTCGTTCTCCTGGCAGCAGTCGAACAGGCGGAAGGGCTCCACGATCCAGCGGGAGTTGTCGTAGTCCTCGCGCGAGAGCGGCCGGCCGTACATCACCGCCCGCGGGTTGAACTGCGCGTGGTGATACGAGGCGAGCGAGATTGCCGCCAGCGCGTCGTGGCCGATGCTGTGGTCGTACATGAAGCGATGCACGCGCATGGCGAAGCTCTGCGCGGGCGAAAGCAGGCCATAGGGCTGCGTGTAAGACATCGGATAGATCGTGACCTTGGACTGCGAGCCCTGGCCGAAGCGCCCGAACTGCCCCTGCGCCAGCGAGCGATAGGCCACCACGTACTTCGCGTAGCCCGCGGCCACCGCGGCCGCGGCATTGCCCACCGCACCCGAGCCACCGCCGCCGCCGCCGCCCCAGAACATGTTGGAGAAGCCGATCGACGGCAGGCCCAGCGCCGCGGCCAGGCGTGTTGGGTCGTTGCGGTCGTTGCTGTAACTGGCGAAGCCGTCGATGTCTTCGACCTTGAGGCCTGCGTCCTCGATCGCCAGCAGGATCGCTTCTAACGCGAGCTGGAACTCGGGTGTCGGCGCGGCGCCGCGCTTGTAATAGCGCGTCTCGCCGATGCCGACGATGGCGGTCTTGTCCCGGATGGTCGGCTCGGCCATTCGTTCCCCCGTCTCGTCTCTGCCGCTTCACGCAACCTCGCCGCCCGGCGGTCGGCGGGTCCGGCTTGAACGGTACGGTTTGCGCGCGGATTCCGCAAGCGCCTGGCCTCACCCCCTGGCCCCTCTCCATGGAATGGAGAGGGGGAAGCCGTGGAATGGAGAGGGGGCCAGGGGGTGAGGGGGAAGCTGCGCTGCTGCACTGTTGGATGAGAGGGGAAGGCGGGCGTTCAGGCGCTCCAGGCAGCGCGCAGGGCGTTCGCGGTGGCGTGGTTGGCCGGGAAAAACGACTCAATCGAGAGCTCGGCCGCGGTGATCTCGATGGCGGTGCCGAAGGTGGCGATCGTGCTGAAGAAGGTCAGCTTCGAGGTAGCGGAGGCGCGCAGGACCAGGGGCACGAACAGCATCGTTCCCGTCCCGTGCGGTGCAGGCCCTTCGTCGCCCGGATAGCCCCGCAGCTCGCGTTCGAGCGCGGCAAGCTCGGCGTCGGCGCTGAGCATCACCTGGCGGTGCAGGCGGTCGAGCAGGTGCGACCGGTACTCACCGAGATTGACGATCTGCGGCGCGAGTCCGTCGGGGTGCAGCGTGGCGCGCAGGACGTTGACCGGCGGTGTGAGCAGCGCGGGCGCCACGCCGGAGCTCATGATCGCCAGCGAGGGCCGGTTGGCGGAAACCAGATTCCAGTGGCGGTCGACGACGATCGCGGGGAACGGCTCGTGGCCGGCGAGGATCTTGTCGAGCGCCTCGCGCACCGGCGTCATCTCTACGGTTTCGAGCGCCGACTGGCGATAGACCGGCGCATAGCCGGCAGCCAGCAGCAGCGCGTTGCGCTCGCGCAGCGGAACCTCAAGCTGCTCGGCGAGGTGCAAGACCAGTTCGCGGCTGGGCCGCGACCGCCCCGTCTCCACGAAGCTCAGGTGCCGCGTCGAAACCTCAGCCTCGACGGCGAGATCGAGCTGGCTGAGCCGGCGCCGCTGGCGCCAGTCGCGCAGCAGCCCGCCCACACCGCCGTCCGCGATTACCGCATTCATCGCGTCCATCGTAGCGCAGGGACGGCCGCAGGTCCGTTACCTCGCGGATAATGGCCGCCGCTCGCGTGCAGCTTGCCCGTCGCGGCGCGTCAGGCGGACTTCGCGCCGGTGTAGACCACTTCGAAGAGGACGCGATCCGGCGACTCGAACATCACCTGGTAGTAGGTCTGATCTTCGCTCTGGGCGAACTCCGGACGGTGGCGCGGCGTCTCGAACAGCAGCGGCACCTTGCGCTCTCGCAGGTAGGCGACGACGGTATCGACGTCCTTCTGCGCGGACGGCGCGATCGCGAGGTGGTTCACGCCAGGACCGTCGTAGTCGTTGGCGACGGGCTTCGCCTGGCCGGCGAACCAGAGGCTGCTGCCATTCTTGTCGCCGGCGCCGAGCATGCCCTCGTCGTCGTAGAGCACCTGCCACTGCAACAGGGCCAGCAGGTCGCGGTAGAACGGCAGGTTCGCCTGTTGGACATTGATCTGGACGTGCGAGAGGTTCGATTCCACGTTGCTGCCCTTTCACCGGCGTGGGGCGGTGCCCCGCCGCCGCGCCCGGCCACACGACGGCCTGTTACGCAATAATAGAACATGTATTCTGAGCCGTCAAGCGCGCGGCCGCAGCGGGTGTGCCCAGAAGTTGTGGAAGCACGGTGCAGGGATGAGACGGAGGCGAGGCGTGGCGATGCAGTAGGGTAACGAGGAAAACAGAGCGACCGACCGTAGTGAGGACGGTCGGTCGCGCAGGAAGGGGCCGATGACTTC